>JAYUYI010000475.1:0-9310 GCA_043752545.1 Thermoleptolyngbya sp. | reverse complement strand
TGGTGGCGTCCCTGTTTGACGAACGCAACGATGCCGTAAAGCAGATGATCCGCATGGTGGTCGAGCGCGCCAAGGCAAACGGTCGCAAAATTGGCATTTGCGGCCAAGCCCCTAGCGATTACCCCGAATTTGCCCGTTTTTTGGTGGAACTGGGGATCGACTCGATTAGCCTTAATCCCGATTCGGTGCTAAAGACCTTGCTAGTCGTGGTTGATGCCGAACGACAGCACCCAACCTAATCCGCGTAGAGCCGCGATTAATCGCGGCTCTACGGGTACTGCCCGTAGCCAAGCTGAACCATGCCCGGTTTGACAGAAATTTCTGCTGCTCTAGCGGGTAATCCTGACTGATCTAAGCATGGCTCTTGGGGATCATGGGAATCTAGCAGCCGAACTCGCAGGGTGCCATCCTGATTGATCCCGACGACCTGCCCCGATCGCCCCTCCAGCTCAACCCGTTGTCCCATGTTGACCAACAGCGATTCATACGGCGGGATCAGCGCCTGAATGCCGTAGCGCTGCCAGTAGCTATAGCCCCACATGATCCCGTCAAGAGCTATAGCCCCCAGCATTTCCAATGACGTAACCCGCCGCGAATCCTCTGGTAAAAGGGACGCTGACCGTTGCCCCTCCAGATACGCTTGGAGGGCGATCCCCGTCTCTGGCACCGGATTAGCCCAATTGATCCCCACCCCGACCACCACATCTGTCATTTGGCCTTGCCGCACCCGCGTTTCGGTCAAAATGCCGCCGAGTTTATGACCGTTGAGGACTAAATCATTCAACCACTTCAGCTGCACAGGGATCTGATACTGCCGCAGGGCGGTGGCGATCCCCCAGGCGCTACACAGAGTAATTTGCGGCGCTTGGGCAATGGCCTGCTGGGGTCGCAGCCCCACCGACAGATATAGCCCCCCCGGTAGCGATTGCCACTGCCGCCCCCACTGGCCGCGTCCGGCCTGCTGCTGAGAGGCGATCGCCACCGTTCCAGCCTCCGCGCCTTGATCAATCAGCTCCCACAGCATCTGATTGGTCGAAGCTACTGTATCCACCGAATGAATGGTAAATTCTGGAGGCTTGAGCCACTCTTTTGGCTGAAGTTGGAGCGACCCCATAGCATCCAAGGCGATCTGCACTGTTTCTAGAGCGGCTTCCATCTGGTTGACATCAAATCCCACAACCACCCCCTATTCCCTATCTCAAGTATTTTAAGTAAGTATTTTAAGTACTAGGGTCTGCTTTAGAACTATCCCTTACCCTCATCTTCATGCATACCTGGCACTGGCGCACCTGGCAAGACCTGCCCTATCTGACTTGTACCCTATTAGAAGACTTCGCCCACGGCTTTTTTACCCAGCAGTTTTCGCCGCGATCGCCCCTCGAACTGACCACTGTTTTGAACCCGACCGCGCAGCCGTATCGGGTGAAGCAGGTGCATGGGGATCGGGTGCTTACCCCAGATCAGATCGACCAGGGCCTGAAGCAGATCGATCGACCCGTAGAAAACCCAGACGCACCATTAAACGCAGCATTATTGATGGAAGCAGATGGGGTATTAACCGACCAAGTTGCTCAGTCCGCATGGGCCTGTAGTGCCGACTGTGTGCCCGCGTTGATTGCCGATGTCCAAACCGGACGGGTGGCCGCTGTTCATGCTGGGTGGCGCGGTACGGCGATGGCGATTGTGCCGCAGGCGATCGCCCGATTTCAGGCTCATGGCAGCCAGTTAGAAAATCTACGGGTGGCGCTAGGGCCAGCGATCGCCGGAGAAGTCTACCAAGTCTCAACCACAGTCGCCGCCACAGTTGGGATGACGATTCTTCCCACTCCTGAACCCCTTGGCAGTTCCCTAAAAGCCATCACCCTGGCCGCGTCGTTGCCAGGTGAATGGTTGCCAACAGAGACGATTGAGTCTGTGCTAGAGGCGCTACACCAACTGCCCAATTCGCCAATTTTGGCTGATCCCCAGCCCGGACGGATCAAATTAGATGTGCGTCGGGTGAATCTCCTGCAACTGATGCAAGCAGGTCTACAGCCTAAACAGGTAGCGATCGCCCCCTACTGTACCTATCAGACCCCCGAACATTTTTTCTCCTATCGCCGCGATCGCCTCAAAAAAGTTCAGTGGTCGGGCATCGTGAGCCGCAGTGAAGCCCAGTAATCGGCAAGATCTGATTCTTTAGAGCATACCCTCGTTAGCGGAATTGGTGTGGTGATTGATCGGGTAGATGGTGTTTGCGGGTACTATACATCTGCAAACACCATCTCCTAGACCTCAGGCTATCAGCTAAACCCTACTTGTCCAGTACAGAAATCTCCCACCGATTCTATGCATCGCTACCCCCATGTTTGGGATATAAGCGTTAACCTCAATAAGTAGTGTAAAGTTCCGGGAAGTCATAGTTACGACATGTAGGAACTTTATAGGCTGATTCGATTCTTTCTGTTAGGAACCCTTTAAATTAGTTTTTCCAAGACCTTTTTCTCGCTTGCAATTTTAGGGCACTTATTGACCGATTCGACTCATAGCCTTCCAAGATGAGGGAAAGCACGACACGTATGAACCAGTCAAACTACAGCACTCCAGACTCCTCGACCCAAAACCTGGATGCTTCAGATCTACCTTTGATCAGTTGGGTTTGGATTTCTGCCGCAACGCTTAAGCCTGAAATTAAATCTGTTCACCCAACGGCATCTCGGCCTGTATCATCCCCTTCTTCCGCCTCTACCCGGTTTAATCTGCTTAAACCGATGCGTAGCTGGCTAGATCGGGTTGATGTCCACGATGCAAAAATCGCTCACCGCCTTTGCCGCATGATCCCATCGCAATGTCCGTTTGAGCGAGATGTTACCCTGTTCGGGCGCACTCTTTTTCACATACCGCCCATGTGTAAGCTCAATCCTCTCTACGACGAGTTAGTCGCTCTGCGCTTTCGGGCGCTCTGTTATTTGGCAGATGAGTGTGGTGAAGATGTAACTATCTACTGCTAGGGGCAAACTGTTAGAGTCCAGCAGGCAGAGCATTTCAGCTCAGTATGGCTGTTTAGTAATGGGGCTGATGCGGCGTGTCGGATGGACAGACTGCATCAGCCCTGTAATTTTTGTACAGTTGATTTAGGGAATGGTAGCGATCGCCACGGTTTGAATCGAGAAACTCAGTTCAGACTAAGCTAGTGGCGATTTAGTTTCGCCCATACATTTCAATCAACCTCTCAGTTCGACTAGATTGGAAAGGTGAATACCAGATCGCTCGTGAATAAAATTCTTTTAGTTGTTCATCAGGCAACCTCCAATCCTGGCTTAGTGGCTCACCTGCTTCAACAGCAAGGGTTCCAGTTGGACATCCGCTGCCCTAGCCAGGGTGATCCTCTCCCCAGCCACATGGATGACCATGCCGCTGCCGTGGTGTTTGGTGGGCCGATGAGCGCCAACGACTGTACGACGCTGCCCTTTATTCGAGCCGAGTTGGATTGGATTCCACAGGTCCTAGCAGCCGGTAAACCCTATTTGGGGATCTGTTTGGGTGCTCAGCTGTTAGCGCGGGTGTTGGGGGCGTCCGTTGTGCCTCATCCCGAAGGTCGGATAGAAATTGGCTATTGTCCCATTTCTCTGACCGCCGCTGGGGCAGCCGAAATGACCAACCTGCAATATGTTTATCAGTGGCACCAAGAAGGGTTTGAGCTGCCTCAGGGCGCTACGCTGCTGGCTACGGGTGATGTGTTCGCTAACCAGGTGTTTCGCTACGGTGAGACGGCCTATGGGGTTCAGTTTCATCCAGAAATGACGCGATCGCTGATGAAGCGCTGGATGTCTGTGGCGGCTGAGCACCTCCAGCATCCCGATGCACAGCCCCCTGAGGCTCAAATTGCAGGCCATGCCCTACACAGCACAACGGTCGAACAGTGGCTCTCTAGCTTTTTCACCCGATGGGCTGGCGTCCCTCCCCACTCGCCGCTCCTAGTAACGGCTGGCACGGGCATAGTCGCCGACAGCATAGCAAACGCTACGCAGGCTCGTCAGGATTTGCTGCTCTAGGCCAGGATCTTGAGCCAGTTTGGCGATCGCCAACCGTTGTTCATAACAGTCGATCGCTTGGGTGTAGTTGCCTTGGGCATCATAGATCACGCCTAGGCTTTCCAACGCTTGTTCTGCATTGCGGTAGTCTTTGATGGTGCGGGCGATTACCAAGCGGCGCTGGTGAAAGATGATGGCGCGATCGCAGTCGCCCTGGGTATAGGAGGCGCTGGCTAAATTCTTTAAAATTTGCCCTTCCATGGGTAAATCATCTAACTGGCGGGCAATATCTAGCAGCTGTTCGTAGCACTCTACGGTTTTTGCAAAATTGGCTTGAGCATGGTAAGCATTGCCTAAGTTGCGCAGCACTTGAGCTTCCACATGGGAATCGTGCAAGAGACGCGCTAAGGCAAGACCCTCTGAGTAATGGGCGATCGCAGCTTCATGGTCGCCCATGGCTTTATAGGCCATGCCAAGGTTGCTCAGAGCAGCCATTTCGCCCCGATAATCTCGAATCTCTCGGGCAACGTTGAGGGCTTGCTGCTTGTATTCAATTGCCTTCGGGTAGTCGTTGAGGTGGCGATAGGCATTGCCCAGATTCCCTAACGCTTGCCGTTCAGTGCGCCGATCTAGAGCCTGTCGGGCAATGGCAAGAGCCTGGTAAGAGTGGGCGATCGCTTCTGCATACTGCCCTTGCGCATAAAACGCCAGTCCCATACCGCTAAGCGTCATGCCTTCACCCTGGAGATCGGGCAGGTTGCGATAGCCGCTTAAGACGCAGGTAAACCTATATAAGGCCGCATCATATTCTCGGATCTGGTACTGTTCGATTGCTTTTTCTAGCAGTCGATCCAGTTCTGCCTTCGAAGACTGCGAGTCGTGGGCAATCGACAGTGAAGGGTCTGGCAAACGATCGAGTTGAGGAACAAAGGTTCCGCAGGAAAAATTAAGTTGAGAGCCAAATAGGTCAACCATTGGTTAATGCTTCGTCTCCATGTGCAGCATTGCTTTTACCCAATGCGTCAGGATAATGACCATCTTTGCGTCTTTGATCCTAAGGGAGAAAATCGATCCGAATCTTACGTGATCCAAATCCAAGTCATTCACCCTAAATTAAGGATATTTTTTCTGTCCTAGCTTCTCTAGGATGTCATAAAGCTGAGGTAAAGTCACAGAGTGAATGTTCGGATTTATCAAGTGTCTACCGGGCTAAATAATTTTGTCTGTACGTCCTAATACGGTGTGGAAAGTTTTTTGTTCCTAATCGCGGTCGATGTAATCGCGATCGATGTCTCACCTGGCCAAGTCTAGTATCAGAGCTATGAGCCTGAGCCGCTAGCCCTGCCCTTGATCGCTAGCCCTGCCACTGATCTACTGATCTCAAACGTGAGCGAAAAATAAACATATGAAGAAGGATTGCGGACACTGTGTCCCATCCCATGGAAATGGCAACCTGCACGCGATGTGCAGCTTTACCGTTGAAACCCTCGATTTCCCGTGGGGTGGGCATCTTGCCCGCCCAGGCTGGATGGGCGAGACGCCCATCCCATAAGACCTTAGATCAAGTTGCCCATCGCGTAACCTGCTTCACTGACTACCTACCGTGATCCTACGGATTGCGGCTGAAACGAAACGGCTAGCCGTGAAACATGGCGCGCACGGGCGATGAAACTTGTTGGAGAATGTTAGGCTGAAGCAACTGGTTTCCTGTGTCTATTGTGACCTCTGTTTTTGCTGCCGAACATCTGCTCTTCACCCCTGCTCAACCGTCAGCATCCGCCGTTCCACTCATCTTTGCCTTTCCCAACGAATATAGTGTGGGGATCACTAGCCTGGGGTATCAGGTGGTCTGGGCGACTCTAAGCGCCCGCTCTGACCTGCGGGTGAGCCGATTGTTTACCGACCTGCATGAACCGTTGCCAGACCAGCCAAAACTGCTGGGGTTTTCGGTGTCTTGGGAGCTAGATTACGTCAATATTTTGAGCCTGCTGGACTCGCTCAACGTGCCGCTGCGGGCAGAACATCGCACTGATGCGCATCCGCTGGTGTTTGGCGGTGGCCCGGTGCTCACAGCTAATCCGGAGCCGTTTGCTGACTTTTTTGATCTGGTGCTGTTGGGCGATGGTGAAACGCTGCTGGATCAGTTTATCGATGCCTATCAGGCGGTGCAGGGAGCCGATCGCCTGACTCAGCTGCGGCAGTTGGCGCAGGTGCCCGGCGTGTATGTCCCCAGTCTCTACGCCGTCACCTACAGCGCTCCAGATGGAATGATTCGCGCGATCGCCCCTCTAGATCAGCAAATTCCAGCTCAGGTCGAAAAGCAAACTTATCGCGGCAATGTGCTCTCAGCCTCGACCGTCGTCACCGAGAAAGCGGCCTGGGAAAACATCTACATGGTGGAAGTGGTGCGCAGCTGCCCGGAAATGTGTCGGTTTTGTTTGGCCAGCTATCTAACGCTGCCGTTTCGCACCGCTAGCCTAGAGGAATCGTTGATGCCGGCGATCGCCCGTGGACTGGCGGTGACCAATCGACTGGGGTTGCTGGGCGCATCGGTGACGCAGCATCCAGAATTTGAGACGCTGTTGGACTATTTGGATCGACCCCAGTTTGACGACGTGCGGGTGAGTTTGGCATCGGTGCGGACGAATACGGTCACCGAGAAGCTAGCGCGATCGCTGGTTAAGCACGACAGCCGCTCGATTACGATTGCGGTCGAAAGTGGTAGCGATCGCCTGCGTCAGGTGGTGAATAAAAAGCTAACTAACGATGAAATTCTCCAGGCTGCGGTCAGCGCCAAGGCCGGAGGGCTAAGTTCCCTCAAGCTCTACGGCATGGCGGGCATTCCGGGCGAACTGCCAGAAGACTTAGACGCCACAGTGGCCATGCTGCGCGATGTCAAGAAAGCTGCTCCTGGCCTGCGCTTGACCTTTGGCTGTAGCACCTTCGTCCCGAAGGCACACACGCCATTCCAATGGTTTGGGGTCAACCCAGAGGCGGAAAAGCGGCTGAAGTTTTTGCAGAAAAAATTAGGGGCGTTGGGCGTTGAGTTTCGGCCTGAAAGCTATAACTGGTCGGTGATTCAAGCATTGATTTCGCGGGGCGATCGCCGTCTGTCTCACCTGCTAGAACAGGTGCGGCACTATGGCGACACTTTAGGCAGCTATCGGCGCGCCTTCAAAGACTTTCGTGGTCAGGTGCCACCTTTAGAAACCTACGTGCACGACACCTGGGCCACCGATCGGGTGTTGCCGTGGGAGCACCTGCGAGGCCCTCTGCCCAAAGCCACGTTGGTTAAGCATTTGGACAGTGCCATGACGCCGCCTGAACTACTACCGCCAGCATTGGCAGGGAGACCTCGATCCAGCTAATGGATGGGGCGATCGCCCTCCTCCAGCCCATTAACGCCAAACCCCTGCCACCATGCCCACGAGCAGCACAAACCCGATCCAGACATTTTGCTGAAACACCTGGCCATATACAGCCGGGTCAGGGCGGCTAGGACTCAATTGGCGGTAGTGCCAGCCCCAACCGACCACGGCCACAGCCAGCGCCACCCAAAACCCCCATCCTAGAGACAGCAGCCAACCTTCCTTGGCCAGTAAAACCGCTGTCCCCGTAAAAAATGCCCCGACCGCCTGTGTTGCATAGCGGCCAAAAAACAGCGCACTAGACTTAACCCCAATCTTACGGTCATCCTCCCGGTCAGCCATGGCATACACGGTGTCAAAGGCTAGCGTCCACAGCACCGTTGCTCCCCACAACAGCCAGGTGGCAGGTGTCAGCGTTGCCGTCACAGCGCTCCAGCTAATCAGCACCGCAAATCCCCAGGCGATCGACAGCACCAGCTGTGGCACCGGGAACACCCGTTTGGCCAGTGGATAGAGCAAAATAATTGGCACCGCTGCCACGCAGAGCCAGAAACTCAGCGGGTTGAGGTAGAGCGACAGCCCCCAGGCACAGGCCAGCGACAGCACCAGCACCACAACCCCCGTCCGCACCGACAGCGCCCGTGACGCCAACGGACGCGATCGCGTCCGTTGCACCTTGGGGTCAATATTGCGATCCCACAGGTCATTCACCACACACCCCGCTGCACTTGTCGCCAGTGTCCCTAGCACAATCACCCCCACCAGCGGCAATGGCGGCTTGCCCTGTGCGGCCAACACCACCGCCCACAGCGCCGGAATCATCAAGATCAGCCTGCCCGCTGGCTTATCCCAGCGCAACAGCCGCACCACCGTTAGCCAAGTGGGTTCCGATTGGGAAGAATGCCCGGTCATCATGACACCTTAAAAAAATCTACAAAATGCTTCAACCTCTCTTTTTAAGCGTACAAGAGGAACAAAGAGTACAAGAGGAAAGAGGAACATGTCCCGCCTCATCCCCCATCCTACTGCCGCGCAGAAGCAAGCTACATCCTACGCTTCGCGTAGCCTGCTTCTCGGAACGAGTACGGCAAAGCCGAACATCCTTCATCCCTCATCCTGCTCTTTCCTTCCTTCTAGCAAAAAATATGTCACCATCTGACCTTTGCCTTTGACATAAATCGAGCCACGCTCTAGAAAACGGTAGCGATAGTTGAGCCGATCGTAGACTGCCTGCGTGACTTGGATACTCCCCGGCACCCCGTGCGATTCCATCCGGCTAGCCGTATTCACCGTATCGCCCCACAGATCGTAGATAAACTTTTTAACCCCAATCACACCCGCAATCACCGGCCCCGTATTGATCCCAATCCGCATCCTGAAGGGCGTTTGCTGCGGCGTTTGGAATTGGGCGATCGCCTTCTGCATATCCAGCGCCATGTTGGCGATCGCCTCCAAATGGTTTGCCCGCTCTAACGGCAACCCCCCCACCACCATATAAGAGTCGCCAATCGTTTTAATTTTTTCTAGCCCATGCTGCTCGGCTAAGTAATCAAACGCCGAAAAAATTTGATTCAGCAGCTTGACCATATCCACGGGCGGCACTCCCACAGACAGTTCCGTAAAGCCGACGATATCGGCAAACAGTACAGTCACTTCGGCAAAATTCTCAGCGATCGCCCGCTGGTCTTGCTTGAGCTGCCGCGCCACCGCCTCAGGCAAAATATTGAGCAGCAGCTTTTCTGACTTAGCCTGCTCTAGCTCTAGCTCCTTCAGCGCCCGAAATTCTGCCCGCTGCAACCGCTCATAGAGAAACACCGACAAATTACAAATCCCGCAAAACCAGAAAATATAGAGCCATAGGGTGGCATCCCAAATAGAGCCAATGTCTTGCTTTAAGCCCAGCAGCGTATTGACGCCAAAGTAATAGCC
>JAYUYI010000474.1:0-3874 GCA_043752545.1 Thermoleptolyngbya sp. | reverse complement strand
CGGTGCGGTGCATGAAATTCGTGCCCTGTTGCATGCTGATCGGGTGCTAGTTTATCAGTTGCTACCTACAGCAGGTGCAGTCATCGCCGCCGAATCGGTAGGAGCTGCATGGATGCCGATGCTAGGAGAGCAGGTTCATGAATTCTATCTAGCCGCGCCATGGCAACAGCACCCTAGCCAAGGGCAGGCGCACACGGTTCCAGGCAGTGCAGCCACTAGCTTAGAACCCGATTGGCCAGCACAATGGCCATCTCGGTTTCAGGTGCAGACGTATCTAGCCGAGCCAATTTTGGTGCAGGGGCAGCTTTGGGGTTGGCTGATTGCCCATCAATGCCACCAAGAGCGACCCTGGAAGCCTCTAGACCTACAGGTATTGCAGCTGGTGGCAATTCAAATTGGGACTGCCGTTCAATTCAAACCTAAACGGGTAGAGCAGTCGTTTAACATCCCACCAGCCGCAGCGCGCCTCCATGAAGCCAGTCTGCATGCAGCACATAGGGCTCGTCAACAGGCAGAATTACGCTTGCAGGACAGTGAAGAACGGTTCCGTTTAATGTTTGAGCACGCCGGAATTGGCATTGTCTTGAGTGCGGCTCCTACGTATACCTTGTCATCGAGCAATCTCTTTTTCCAAACATTCATTGGTTACTCATCCAGCGAACTGGCCAACCTGAGTTTTAGGGATATTACCCATCCAGATGACATTGCCACAGACGAGTCACTGCTGTGGCAATGTTTGATGGGTCGGCGAGATGGTTACGAAATTGAAAAACGCTATATTTGCAAAGATGGAACGATTCGCTGGGGCCACCAGATCGTCTGCTGCGTTCGCGATGCAACCGGGCAAATCCCATTGGCGTTCGCCATGGTCAATGATATTGACGAACGGGTGCGGCTTGAAGCCGAACGCAAACAGGCAGAATGGGCGCTGATGCAGCAGGCCGCGCGGGCACAATCTTTAAGTCGAGTCGTGCAGACCATTCACTACTCGTTAGACCTAACCACCATTTTGACGGCAGCGACCGCTGAAATGGCTCAACTGTTGGATGTAGAACAAGCCACCATTGTGCGATATCTGCCAGAGCGTCACGTGTGGCTGCATATAGCTGCTTATCGCAGTGCTCCCAATTTACTGGAAGGGGTAGGCTTGGAAATTCCCGATCAAGATAACCCCCTTGCAGCGCAGCTGAAGCGAGGGGAAGTCGTTCAGGTGATTGATGTCAGCACTCTGCAAGATGACTTTAATCGAGAACTGGCTAAATCGGCACCAGGGTCCTGGTTATTAGTCCCTGTGATGATAGGAGACAACGTTTGGGGCAGCTTTAGCCTGCACACAACTCAAAAACTTGCAGCTTGGCAAGATGCTCAAATAGAACTGGCGCAGGCATTAGCCAATCAGCTAGCGATCGCCATCCACCAGTCTGAACTATACGCCCAGGTGCAGCAGCTCAATGCCAATCTAGAACAACAGGTGCAAGAACGCACAGCTCAGCTCCAGCAATCGTTAGATTTTGAAGCGTTGCTGAAGCGCATTACCGATAACGTGCGAGACAGCCTAGACGAACGGCAGATTTTAGAAACGGCTGTGCAAGAACTGGCTCATGGCCTAAAGGTCAAATGCTGTGATACGGGCATTTACAATGCTGAGCAAACGATGTCCACTATTTTCTATGAAGTTGTGGATGGGTTGAGACCAGTGCAGGGAAAAACCTTTAGGATTGATCAGGCTCCCCACTCTGAAGTCTATTTTCATTTGTTTCAGGGGCAAGCTTGCCAATTCTGTGATATCGCACCCAACTCGCTGCGGTCAGATCGGTTCTTGTCCACCACGTTTGTCTGCCCCATCTTGGATGATCAAGGTGTTTTAGGCGATCTTTGGCTCGTAAAACGGCCAGATGAAATTTTTAACGATCAAGAAACCCGTCTGATTCAACAAGTTGCCAACCAATGTGCGATCGCCCTGCGCCAATCGCGGCTGTACCAAACAGCGCAAGCCCAAGTCGCAGAACTAGAACGGTTGAGTCAACTCAAAGATGACTTTCTCAGTACCGTGTCCCATGAGCTGCGCACACCCATGTCTAACATCAAAATGGCTACCCAAATGTTAGAAATTAGACTTACCTCATTGGGTATTTTGGATGACGAATCGCACGCCATCTATCGGTATTTCAAAATCCTGCGCGAGGAAGGCCAGCGTGAGATTAGTTTAATCAACGATTTGCTTGACCTAGCGCGCCTTGATGCGGGCATTGAACCGCTTAACCTCACCACCGTTGGGCTGCAATTTTTTATTCCTCACCTAGCCGAACCGTTTCTAGAACGCACCCGCAATCAACAGCAGCAGTTGATTCTGCATATCCCCGAAAATTTGCCGTCGCTGCTGACCGATTTGTCTTATCTGGAGCGAATCATCACAGAACTGCTGCACAATGCTTGTAAATATACGCCTGCCGGAGAAACCATTGACTTATCGGTGCAGGTGACAGCCAGCAACATCGAGATTCATGTGAGTAATTCTGGTGTCGAGATTCCGGCGGCAGAGTGCGATCGCATTTTCGATAAGTTTTATCGCATTGCCAACAACGACCCCTGGAAGCACGGCGGTACGGGGCTAGGTTTAGCCTTGGTCAAACGACTCGTCGAGCGGATCAACAGTAAAATCCGCTTGCTTAGTGGCGACGGCAAAACTACGTTTATTGTCGAGTTTGCCCGGTAGGTAGCAGGGGTTGAGCCTGCTAATTCCCTAGCTGTACCGGGTGCGATCGCCCGTTAGCCGAGTCACCAGCAGCGTATTGCCCTGTCTGGCGATCACCTGCACCAAGGAGCCGGGTGCGATCGCGGCTTCAGTTGGCTGATCGGCTGCAACCGTCTGCTCTACCCGATACTGCTCGGCATACCAGTAGGTGCCCTCAAACGCGACCCAGCCTCGTTGATTAGCAGTAATGGCTTCTTCTACTCTGCCAGTACCAGGATCGTCCAGCATTTTGATCGAGTTAGAAACAAATGTGGGATTCATGGCGACACCTTGTTGATGCTTCTACGTTGAACCTAGTGTCTAGCAACAGCGCCGTTTGAGCCAGGGATCATCCGGGATTTTAGGCTCGAAGTTAGCTGCGGGCGGCCAAGGTCTGTCAACTTTCCACCTGCGACAGGGTGCAGCACCCGGTAACTTTAGCCTCACGGGCGGGCAGCTTGGCTTAACTCAAGGACGGATGGCTTATCTTCAGGAATTCGAGCTTATCTTCAGGTTTTCACTCTCGGGTTCCATGACGCCACTAAACCGCGAAATATTGCCTTAAAATCTCAAATAACGCGATGTGTAACTTTGCCGAACCCCCTCACCCTTTTCATGTATGCTGAATGCTTTAAGCCCTCTCCCAGAGCGGGAGAGGGACTGCGATCCAGCTCCCCTTCTCCTTTCATGGGAGAAGGGGCTGGGGGATGAGGGTGGTTTGGAATGGCAATGTCAAAAGTTGCCGAGTTAATAGGTTCTGAATTTTGAGTTTTGAGTTGACCATCTAACTCAAAACTCAAAACTTTAAAAATAGGAAAAGGGGCTAGCTCTAAGTAGTGTCACTACTTGAACCTACGGCATGAAGCTGGATCGTTTTTAAAGCGTGTAGGTAAAATCATCCACCAACACACCGGGCAGCCACATGCCCCCGAGGCTGCGATAGTCGTAGGAGTCAATTTTGGGGATAAATTCCTGAACGTCAGTCAGGCTCAGCAGGTTGTCGCCCAAGCAGCGATATAGGCTTTCATCAAACCGCAGATTTTCAATGGGGGCGACAATTTCGCCATTTTCTACCCAGAAACAGGCATAGCGGGTCATGCCCGTAATCCGGCCTATGGGGCGATCGCTCCAATTCAAATA
>JAYUYI010000473.1:0-3881 GCA_043752545.1 Thermoleptolyngbya sp. | reverse complement strand
GCGATCGCAAGGCGTTTGCAGAGTAATTCACCTTTTTAGCGATCGCATTCAACGGCTTGAGCCTGTTTACTTAGAAAAGCTGGCTCACCAAATAGTTAAAATCAGGCAGAAATTAGACTGGTCAGTTCATCTTGACGAATCTGAGAAAATAATACCAGAGTTAACAGCCGCTTGACCCAAGCCACTTTCATCTGACCATAGCTTCAGCACCGTTCCAACGTTGATACAAACTGCTTGATGCTTCCAATCGGGTGCCCTGGTCACAAATATAGCGGATCTCTAACGGATGAGGTATGGCCCAGATTGTGAAAACCCTGTAGGACAGGGGGCTTAAGCCCCTTGCCTGGACTTCAAAGGAGTAAGAACCGCTATATTACGAAGGGATTGTGCAAGATATTACCGATCGCAAACATCGCGAAGATGAGCTGCGACGACAGCTAGAGGAGTTGAAAACCGGGCGTTGCAGCATGAAGCTATGAATTTGAGGGAGGTGCTGCAAGCTGTGGCTATTGACGACACGTTACCCGTCTTCCGAGCGCCGCGTTTCGAGTGGCAGATAGACCGTCAACACTTCGCCCTGCTGCGGACGCTGTTTCACAATCAGCTTGCCCCCCAATGCTTGAAATAAGTTTTTGGTAACCGCTAGGCTGAGGCTCAGGCTGCCCGTTTCGGGTTGGAACATCAGCAGTTGACCCAATGACTTGAGGGGTGGCACAAACGCATGTCCCATGACGGCAGCATTGCCGACTGGGCTGGCGTCTGCCGCCGATTGGGATTCAAATTGCAGCTTCAGCTGGTGCCCTGCCAACTCTACCCGCACCTGGATGTGGCTCCCCGGTGCCAGGGTTTGGGTAATTCGATCGACCAATCCGGTGAGGACTTGGTCGAACATGCTGGGATCGGTGACCACTTTCGGCAACTTTTGCGGCAGCAGTACATCTAGCGTCAGCCCGCGTTGGCTAGCCAGTTGCTGCCAGCGAGAAATGTTTTGCTGAAATACTTGGGCTAAAGAAATTGGCGCTAGGGAGGTCAACGGAGGTCTGGTGGCACAGGTTTCGAGTTCTGCCGCCCGGAAGATCAGATTAAATCGGTCGATTTGTTCTGTGCATTCTTGGTCAATAATGTCTAGCCGCTTCAGCACATCGGGGCTGAGGTCTTTGCGTTTGAGCAACAGCCGAGTCAGGGTGCGAATGGTGGTCAGAGGGGTGCGAACTTCATGGGCGATCGCCTGCAATAGCTCCATGTCGAAGCTTTCTTTGCCGTGAGCCAGCTGCTCTAGCGATCGCTCTGGTTCTGCTTGATCGAGCGAAGTGGGATGGGCGATCGCCTGCTGATTCCACCGTTTAGCCCCGTTGGCTGTGCTCGTTGGTTCACTGAGCGATGATAGGCTAATCTCGATCTCCTGCGGCTCCAGGCGATGCGCGGAGCTAGACGCCTCTACTGCCACATCCCACGCCGTCGGTTCGGGTAAATGCGCCAGCAGCAGCTGACTAAACTGCATCACCGTTTGATAGTTAGGCGGGCGCGGCGCAAATTTCTCAACCTGCTGATCGACAGGATTAATCAACTGAGGAGCACTAAATAGTAAGCGGGCGCGGAGGGCTTGCCAGGATCGCGTCACCACGTCGGGATCAAACGAAAACAAAAATGCAGGATCCCCAGCGGCATCTTCACCCAGCACCAGCACCAGCCCAAACTGAGGAGTGAGCACCAGGCAAAACTGCTCTGCGGCGAGGGGATCATTGGTCATCAAAGGGATTGTACCCGCCGTCGAAATCGTACTGGGTGATAAAGTAGCCGCAGATAATAGCCGCAAGGGCATTAAACTCGCCAGCCCTAGGGCATCGACAATAAAATTCCAGGTGGCTAGCTGGGCTACCAAGTGGGGATGTTCGACCACCGGTAGGGGACCCGACAAGACAACCCCCTGCAATAGTGGCAGACAAGGAGATATATTCGATGACACTAGGTTCGACGACATTAAGTTCGACGACACTAGGTTCGGCGACACCAGGGATGAGGTGGGTTCAGCCACGGGAGCTGAGGAAGATTGCAGCATGACGTTGAGGGCAGCGATCGCCCCAAACCACTCGCGTTCAGCCTTTAGCCGTTGCTGAGCCGCAGATCTGAGGTGACTGGCACCCCTTGACGGCTTCAAGCTTGGCTCACGGTGGGCAACCACCTCACTGAGAGTCGGTAGATACCACTTATACACGTCCCGCAATTTCCTCAACAGATATCTACTTTTACAAGAGACAGTATTTCTACCCTCTCTATGACGATACTCGCCGATATCTGGAATAGCCTAGCCATAGAACCGAACCGAACAGTCGCGATCTCCCCCGATTGCAGGCTTTCCCTCTCGGTTAAGCTCATTGCACAACGGCTTTCCACCCAAGCTCGTCCTGACGCATTTGCCGAACTCCCTGCTGCATGAGCATATTGATCTGCTGCTGGCGTTCATGGGAACTATAAAGCAGCTTAGGGTCAACCGCTAAGTGATCGATGTCGTCCGTTTTGGCATAAAGACCAGGAATTCTGGTGAGCACATAAGCCACCAGCGTTTGGCGGACAGCGGGCAAGCGCACCGTCTGGGATGGCACCTGATCAAGGTGGGTGCTCAAAAATTCTTCTACTTCTGCTGTCACAACCGACAACGCCAAGTTGACAATCTTGCTAGCCATTTTGAAAACTCCCGATTTAACCGATGCGCTCCGCATTAAAAGATTTCAAGCAAATCTATCGGATTGCGACCATGCTGCGGGCTGAGCGGTGCTTTAGAGCAGCCCAGTCAGCTAAAGACCGCTACAGGCTGGTTAAACCCTAAGTTCTTACTCTGAATTCTATATTTAGAATAATAACTTTCTTTTACAAAGATACGTGTAAACCCGGAAGCAACCCGGCTAAATATAAACATTTTGCCTCGAATCTTAACAGGCTCCCTAAAGTCCTACCCACACCTGTATTTCCTGTATTGAGCCTATGTATGCATACCTATATCTGCCTGCCTGTGTATGAATGTAGGAGTCTTTCGGAGGAATCTCGATGACCGTGATTGTTTGTCCGGGTATCCATGATCCCGATTTAACCTGGAGCTTCCTAGCCAATTTAGGGATTGGGTTGGGGATTGGAACTAATCCACTGCGAACAGCCCTGTCCTACGATGTGCTGGTCTTCCCAGCCGAACGATATCCTGCCTACTCTAAGCTGCACTTGCTCGACTTTTTACTGCATCAGTTGAGTAATCCACTGGGTAATCCATTGAGTAATCCACGGGGCAATTCGCGGCCATTCAAACCGTTTCCGGCCCCCCAGCTAGAGGCAATCGAGATGCCGCTGGTGTTTCTGGGATTTAGTGCGGGTGTCGTGGGCGCAATTGGAGCGGCTCACCTCTGGCAATGGTTGGGGGGAACGGTAAAGGCATTTATCGCCCTAGATGGTTGGGGGGTACCGCTGTATGGCAATTTCCCGATTCATCGCATCAGCCACGATTATTCGACCCATTGGAGTTCGGCGCTGCTCGGTGCTGGAGCCGAGGGCTTCTACGCCGATCCGCCTTTGCCGCATTTGGAACTGTGGCGATCGCCCCACACCACCCAAGGCTGGCAAACTCACCCCACCCCCTGGTTCAACCCAGCGCTGGTAGACGTATCCTCCCCAGAACCCACTACCGCTGCCCGGTTTCTGCTGGCGTTGCTCAGACGCTATGGGGAGGGGTGATACGTTATCGATTCCTGATAGTCTGCTCGACAGGATTGCAATATCAGAACTAGACTGAGATATTAACAATTTGTGCATCAAGATACAGATTCTTACTATGCGTGAAGTCTTGCCCGCCATCCCCATGACTGCCTCATCGTCTACAAATTCTGAACTCCACA
>JAYUYI010000472.1:0-3888 GCA_043752545.1 Thermoleptolyngbya sp. | reverse complement strand
CGCGACCAGGATTAGCAAATAAAAACTGTTGCAGGACACTGCGTATAGCTAGCTCATTGGCCGCGCCCAGTCGATAGATCAGCTGATCTAGTCTGGGTAACCGCGCAAGTTGGGCGCTAATTCCCTGGCGATAGTCCACGCCAAAATCGCTATAGCCAGAGGGGCAAATGAGGATTAATTGACGAAATAACTCAGGTCGCTGAACCGCTAGCCGCACGAGTAGTCCAGCCGTCAAAGAGGATGCAAAAACAGCAGCAGGAGGCGAGCCTAGGGCTTGAATCAGCTCAGCAATTAGGGTCAGATAATCGGCGGCGCGATAGTCTTTAGCCAGATGAGTGGATTGTCCCCAGCCAATCAGATCGGGAGCAACAATGCAAAAATCTGCTGCAAAGGCCGGGTAAAGCTTTGACCATTCGTAGGCAGAAGAACCGCCCCCTAGGCTGTGCAGAAACAGCAGCGTGGGACGGGTAGACGTCGCGATCGCCTGGTTGCACCAAGGGGAGGCTACAGCCGTATAGTAAGCAACGACGCCCAATGAGGTGGCGATCGCCCGTTGTCCAAAGCCCGGTGGCTGAAATTGCAGCATAGGAGGTTAGTTTGACCGGACGACTAATCCACCCAACCAATTTCGTCGTCGCTGAGAGAGGTAGACGATGGTGCGGGAAGCACAGGATGATCGAGCATGCGGTGTAGCTCAATTTGCGATCGCTGAGAGGCAGTATGCCCAGGATGAACAGCGCTTGCGCCACTGGGCTGGGGTGGGGGAGTGGCAGTCGGTTTTGCCGTCTGAGGACTTTTTGTCGCTCCAAACGTTTGAGGGGTTGCCTGGGCGGGCGGCAACGCTTTAGCAGCCGTTTCTAGCTTAGAATTTAGATCCGAAAGCTGTACGATGACCCGTTTTGCCTCAGCCAACTCTGTTTTAGCTTGTTTGGTCTGCTCTTGATCCGTTTTCAGCTGCTGTACCCATGTACGTTGCTCAGCCAAATCAGATTCCAACGCATCAATCTTACGTTGGAGTACGCCTGCACTGACCTGCGCATCGTCTAGTGCTGCTTTTAGGCCGTTGATCGTGTCATTTAGCTGAACTATAGCTGCAATAGACGCCGCGTCCACCGGGGCTTCAACAGAGGTAGCTTTAGGCTTTTTAGGTTGAGCCGTAGATGCGGTTTTGGCAGCAGCGGAGTTTGCCACCGCAGGCAGGCTGGGCTTTGCTGTATTTTCTGAACCCGTTTGTGACTCTGGCATTTTGTTTGCCTCTTCCCGCAATACATCTGACAGCTGTTTTCGTGTAGCCATTAGTTTCTCCAATCTCGCTGAATTTCTGCTGCCACACGGCGATAATCTGCCTCGGCTTCTCGTGCATTTTTGCCTCGATACTGAAGCACCGCCATGCCATCTAGGGCAGCCCGCTCATGTGCCTTGTAGGCGCGAACAAACGCATTACAGGTAGGAATACCTAATTCCATTAAGGTAGCTTGAGCGTCTAGCGCTTCTCCTAAGCTGCGCGGATCAACTCGTGTCAGTAAGACTCGGTAGGCTATGCCTGAAGGCATCACCGCTGTTTTTACCGTTTCAATCAGAACCGCTAAATCCATCGGAGCGGGAGGAGTCGGCAACACTAAGTAATCTGCGGCGGGAACTAAAGTCTTGAGGGTATCTGATCCTAAAGCAGGTGGGGTATCGACTACTACTAGAGTATAGTTCTTGACCTGGCCTAAGTCTCTGAGCAATGCGGGATTTGTCTCTTGCACCAAGTCGAATCCCATCGTCTTTTGGCTACGTTCAAACCACCAGGTGGCTGACTGTTGAGGATCGGCATCGACTAACAGCACTTGGTTATGGCCTGCGAAGCTAGCAGCCAGATTGATGGCAGTAGTAGTTTTTCCCACTCCTCCTTTGCCATTGAGGACGACCAAAACTTTTGCAGTATGAGACGATAATTTCACAAATAGAGCGCCTTGAGAGATGCCGCTTCTGCGCTGAATATACCGCTTAACGGCTGTAATGGGAACTTAAAGCTCACCCATTCCTTAGAGTAGCGTGAGTTCATCCGGTAACGTGTGTTCCAGTTGAGAACTAATACTCGGATAGCTTGGTTAAGGCACTGGTTTGAATGAGGGGTGTTACCACCTTTCTTGAGCCAGGAAAGAGCCGCTATAATCCTAAACTAAGATTGTTAAACATCCTAAAAAATTGCGAATTCGCAACGCTAGCAGCTGTTCTATCTAGGGTGGCTTGCTTTCCCTAATTTAGAACCGCTAGAGTGGCTAGTTCGTACTCGCTCCTGACCTACCTGATCTAATTTAAATTATCAAAGTCTAAAGGGTGCATCACGATGGATAATCAGAAGCCTCAAAAGGCGGGCAACGAACTGTCAAGCGATCGCTATAAAGACCTACAAATCAATCCTTTTACGACCTATCGAGATCCTCAAACGGGTCGGTGGGTTGTCGTAAAGCCGTCTGTTACAGCTGCGGCATAGGGAACGGTGGCTGGTTCTGATTCAAGCTAAAGTGGTTAGTGCAAGCAAAATAGGGGGTCGGTATATCTGTATAGATGTGCCGACCCCCTATTTACTTCGAATGGTTTTGGAGGCAGGTAGCCGTCACCCTGACGGCTACCTGCCTCTAGGAGACTGATGTCTAGTGACTAGGATGCAACCTTAACGGGTTCACGCCGAACTGTGGGGGTAGTGCTAGGGCTGCTAGGGGTACCGAGCTGGGAAGGCGTTTGCATCAGAAATACTAGAAGGGGGTTGCTTTGCATCTCGCGGCGCAGCAGCCGACGCACTTCCATTTCCAGTTGTGCCTGAAGTTTTGTCCAATCTACTTCGATTTCACCCTCACCAAACTGGTGAGTAAAGTCCTTCCAGCGATCGCTCAGCAGCCCCTCAATCGTCTGGGTAATCGAGCGGTCGAGCTTAGACTTGTCGAGTGTGGTGACCACCCCCCGCAGGTGTATTTCTGGCTTCGCCATCAATGCACCATTCAAGCCGACCGTTGCCGCAACCGTGACGATCCCGTCCCCTGCCAATTGTTGGCGTTCTTTTAGCACTCGATCGTGTACGACCCCAGAGCGAGAAGAATCCACCAGCTCAATGCCAGACTTGACTTTACCGGCAACGCGAATACTGTCTTGGGTCAATTCGACGACATCGCCATTATTGATAATCACCATGTTCTCAGCCGGAACGCCCATGCTTTGAGCTGTTTCGGAATGCTTCACCAGCATCCGATGCTCCCCGTGAACGGGCAGAAAGAACTTAGGTTTCGTCAGTGCCAGCATCAGCTTTTGATCTTCTTGCGCACCATGCCCCGAAACGTGGATGCCCTTATCGCGCCCATAGATGACTTTAGCGCCTTGCATCATCAGCTTGTCGATTGTGTTCACCACCGCAATCGTGTTGCCCGGAATAGGATTGGCCGAAAATACGACCGTATCGCCGGGGCGAATCTGAATTTGCTTATGTTCACGGCGAGCGATGCGGGTCATAGCCGCCATCAATTCACCTTGAGAACCAGTGGTTAGAATTAGCGCCTTGTTATCCGCTAGCTTATTGATCTGATTCAACGGCACAAATAGACTGTCGTCACACTTGATATAGCCTAAGTTGCGGGCATGGGCAATTAGGTTCAACATTGAGCGACCCAAGATTGCTACCAAGCGCCCATGCTTTTTCGCCAGTTCTAACAGCATGCTGATGCGGTGAATCGACGAGGCAAATGTTGTCACTAGCAACCGACCTTCTGCCTGACTGAAGCAGCGATCGAGGTTGGGAAATACAGAACGCTCAGACGGCGTATGTCCTGGCACTTCCGAGTTGGTCGAGTCACTGATTAAACAGAGCACGCCTTTTTCGCCGTGTTCTGCTAAACGCTGAATGTCAAA
>JAYUYI010000471.1:0-9394 GCA_043752545.1 Thermoleptolyngbya sp. | reverse complement strand
GAAGCTGAGTCGCATTCGCAACCATGGTACGAAACTTCCACGCTTTGAACTGCCGACCGTGTAAACCGACCCTCACCTGCCGGAAGAAAATCGGCCCTGGAGAATCTAGCCGGATGAGCGTCGCTATGGTTAACAGCAGCGGTGAGAATACGATCAGCAAAAATACGGAGACCCAGAAGTCAAACGAACGTTTCAGCCAAAAGTCGCTACCTGTGATCACCGGGGGCGGGAATGTCAACGAAGGTTGACCCCCAATAATCCACAGTTCTGACTTTGGCATCATTGGTTCAGACCCAGTAGGCAAGATATGAACGGTGATCCCAGCCGTTTGAAAGTGCCAACAGAGAAACATCCGTCGTTTGATCGATTCCCAGGAGATAAAGATTTCTACAACTCCAAGGCTGCGGATTTTCTCTAAGGTTGCCTCTCGATTGGCGCGATCTAGACACCTACTATCGGCAACTCCCAAGATATCGTAACGATTCTCCTGAGATATCAGATCTTCATCTTTAGCGCTTGAGTCAGAAATTAAGAACGCAGAGTAGCGAATGGCACCCCGTTTGCGCGATTTCTCGACTGCTGTTTCTACTAACAATCGACCGATGCAGACGAAGCAGACACTGAACAGCCAAAATAGCAAAAACGTGGAGCGAGAAACAAACTGACTTGGATCATAGAGAAATGCCGTCAACAGCAACAGGAACGCTGCCAAAGAAAGCGCCTGAATCAAGCCAAAGTAGTCGCGCCGCTTATCGCCAGGTGAATATAGCCCCTTGGTAGCAATGACCCCCAAGCCTACGGCCAGAATCGCGACCTGAAATAGTGCTCTATCTTTAGTCCAAGGCGAATTTAGTTCAGTTCCAATTGCTTTGGCCATACGCCAAGCCAGCATCAGTAAAAACGCATCTAGAGAAACTAGCGTAAATACTCGCAGCCAACCAACAGTGACACCCCGACGCAATCTAGCTGCTCCAGGTGAACGTAAATCCAGCTTAAAGTCTGATGATAATGGAGACGATGCCATATCCGTATCCCTGTAAGTAATGCCCAACTTTTCAACGCGCCAAGATTTGATATGGACGCTAGTGAAAGTTCAAGCTAGATGCACTATCGCTGTTTAGCTGTTCCATAACGCCAGCTAACCTATCCCAGGCTGGTGACTCGGTAGCCTGCTATGTGACAAACAGAATATCTCAAATCAAAGTTAGCGGGAATGGGACACTGGGTAGACATACGCAAACTTTATAATTGGCGCAAAGACTGCCCCAGCCAGCTTCACATTTCCTACACAAACGTGATCCTAAGTTTTACTGACCCAGCATTGACTACAAAAAAACGCCCTTGAGCAAGGGCGTTGATGTTTTTATGGATCCCATTCAGCTCAATCAACGGCAATGAATGTGTTTAGTTAGGCGATTGCGTTTCAAGTGACATGTTGTAGTCCTCACCCCGCCCACCGCTACTGAGCCGAACAAAGTAAGTACCCTTCTTCAAATTACGGACAATGAAACCTGATTCTTTATCGGGTCGAACCACTACGGAGAGGGGATTGTTGCGGATGAAGAACAGCTCTCCCCTGGAATCTAGCAGCGATGTAATGATGTTTCGGTTTCCTTCGTTTTCGATCGCAATTCTAAAGTCTTGCTTGTTTGAGATTTTAAACTTAAAGTGGTCGAGATCTCGACCCCCAACATCGCCAGAAAAGCTGTAGCTTCGACCAAGCGTACCAATATTTTTGGCGCTGTCAGGGCTGTTGCCAGGAGCAGAGGAGCCGAAGCTGAATCGGGCAGGCTGGTTCAGTTTGTTGAACCGCACAGGGGAGGTAAGCGGGGTACTAGACATAGGTAGTTGAGAAATAAGGTGCTGCACAAGCTGACCGATAGACAAGGTGTCAGCTCGCTATCAGGGGGCATAATGACAGCGTTGCTATTGATGTCGTTCTGTGGCACGGATTGTTCCCGGTGCGATCGCCATAAACTGTTCTAGAACTTGATCTAACCTGACTGCCCGAGATGCTTTAAACAGGAGGCGATCGCCCGGTCTCACCAGCGCTTGTAGGCGTTCTACAAGGGCTTGGGGATCAGCAAACTGCTCAGTGGGGATCGCTGCCGCTCCGGCGGCTAGGGCATCCGCCGCTTCGGCATCGGCCAACGTTAGCAAGCAATCGAGGTTGAGCTGCCGAACCGTCACACCGACTTGATGATGCAAATCCGGCGATCGCTCTCCTAATTCTTTCATGGTGCCAATTACGGCAATATGGCGGGTTCCTGGCGTTTGTGCCAGCAGATGCAGCGCGGCCATCATCGACTCTAGGCCAGCGTTGTAGGTTTCGTCCAAAATGACAATATCGTTGGGTAAATCGTAGCGGCGCGATCGCCCCTGCGGCAGTTCGACACTCAGTCCCTGCATTAACGGCTGCCAGTCAATCTGAAGCACCTGAGCCACAGCCAGTGCCGCTAGATAGTTCAGCGCATTGTGACGACCTAGCAGCGGCAGCGGCAGGCGCATCCCATCCACCTCTAGCGTTTCGGGATCAACCAGCTGCCCGTGCACATCGCCCCCCTCTAACCCATAGGTTAGGGTTTTACCATGCCAAACCTCTGCCGCAGTGGCTAACAGCAGCGGATTATCGTGGTTGAGGATGGCAATCCCACCGGAGGGCAGATTTTGCAGCAGTTCACACTTGGCGCTGGCGATCGCCTGCTCGGAGCCGAGCCGCCCGATATGAGCCGTACCAACATTGGTGATTACCGCGATGTCAGGCCGAGCAATCTGAGTCAGCAGCGCAATTTCTCCGGTTGCTCGCATTCCCATTTCCACTACCGCATAGCGATGGCTTGACTCCAGCTCTAGCAAGGTTTTGGGGACACCGATTTCGTTGTTGTAGTTGGCCTGGGTTTTTAGGACTGCTCCCTGCGTGGCCAAGACAGCGGCAATCAATTCCTTGGTCGTCGTTTTTCCGACCGACCCTGTCACTCCAATCACGGGGATCGAAAATTGCTCTCGCCACCAATGGGCGATCGCCTGGTACGCCTCAAGCGTATTCGCTACCCATAACAGCGGCAGAGTTTCTGCACCGGGTGGAATCTGAGAAACAATTGCGGCGATCGCCCCCTGCACCAGTGCTGCTTCCACAAACTCATGTCCGTCAAACTGTTCGCCTTGCAAAGCCAAAAATAGTTCATTTGGCTTGAGATTGCGGCTGTCTGTCGTCACCTGAGTGACCTGCTCGGCCAGCACCCCATCCAACAGATTGAGCGGCGTTGCCGCTACAATACCGACCAATTGCCCTAAAGAAACACAGACAGGCATCGAACGAGCACTCCTTAAACGACCACTCCAAATGACCACTCCTTAATGGATTAGCAGCCATCATACCGCCGAAGCGATCGCATCTGGCGTCAAACTACTTAATTTAAATTCTTGCGACAAAAATTCAATTGCGATACTCTTCTATTGAGACTGTCCTAATTTTGACAAAAACCATTATTTTCAAAGTGCCCCGACTTGCTCAAACCCGCCTTACTCAAACCCGCCTTGTTCAACCCTAAGTATTTCCAGCCGCTCCAGATTAAAGCGCTGCCTTTTGACGGGGTTATTTAGGGGTTGCTTAACAGAACCATTTGCGAGTGCCATTCATCTAAAGGAGCAAAAACTGGTACATTAACTGATGAAAATAGCCGACTATTCAACAAAGATGTGGAAACAGGGGATGCAAAAACAAAAAGACTAGAGTCTAGATGGGGTAATCGGCACTACCTGTGGGCCATCATTCCTGCCCCTATCTCTTTATGCCCTTACCTTTGAACGCCCGTCGCTGTGAAAAATTGAGCAAGCTTGCTCTTGATTAGGGTGCTCCAAACCTTATAGACCGCCTATAGACCCTTGGGGCTAGCTGCCGTCTCTTCAGTAAATTCATCAAACCTTCATGATTTTGGTGACTTCAATCACGCAGCTGAGGTATTTGTTCTCCGTAAAATTTAGATTACGCGTGGATCTACCTGTATGAGGCGTAAATTTATCAGGGTCGATTCTGTGTCCTCCGGCTGACAACACCAACCTACGCTGCCCGCGCAGCTAACCGCTTAGCCAGTTAGGTCAATTGGTTTTGCCAATGCACGGGTTACAAGAGATTTGAATTAGGGAGCACTGACCGTGGTCACCACACAATCAGGTCGAAGCAATCGACAGATTACCGCTGAGGAGCAAATGATTTATGACCATTTGCTCCACTGGATTGATTTGGAATCTCCAGAGCAGATGGTAGAGCGGTTTCGGGCGCTGTTTATTGATGGATCTAATGATTCTGACCCTGATGTGATTACGGCGCTAAACCAGGTGACTAGCTCACGGTTGGCAAATGAGGAGTTTCGCTACGTCCTCAACCGCTGTTGCCACATCCTCATCAATCGCTGGCAAGCCAGACCTCAGTCGCAACTAGCCATTCCAAAATTAGTAGAATTATTTGAGGCGACTGATGTTGAAACTTATGGCGGCATGCATCGTAGCCGCTCTCTGCGCCGTCTGCGAGAATTAACCCACCAATTTACTGAAACAGAACAGTGCTTGACGCTGCGGCGGCTAGCTCAGGTGGTCAGTCAGGCGGCTGAAGCGAATAGCTACACTGGCAGCAACCCGCTGGGCACGTTAATCCAACGATATCCCTACCTCTACGAGCACTGTCTGCTGAGTGAAGACAGCACCCACGAACAGCAAAGCACGGTGCGGCAAATTCAGGCTGTAAAACAGCATAAATTTGAGGTAGATCTGTCGCAGTACATTACTTATCAAGTGCGGCGGACGCAAGCCGCCAATGAGTTTAAGGCGGTACCCAATGGGGTTCCTCGGATGATCTATCCTGTCTCTAACCCTACTCTGCTGGGCGATCGCGACCTGAGCCAAGCCATTCGCCACTATTCTGGCAAAATAGAGGGCACTCGCACCTACAAGGACATGGCTCACAACTTTTTAAATCAAAGCGGCCATTCCCAGTCCTATCGAGCCTTCAAAGACGATCTGTATCAATACATCACCGCCTCTGTCGATCCAGAATATGGCAAGCGGCAATTTAACAATCAGCTGCATTTGCATCTGCGAAATACGCTGCCAGCAAGCAATACTAAACCGCTCAATGACTTTTTAATGGTACGGACATGTAGTCAATTGTTGACTTTCTTGGTAGTAGACAGCCCCCAAAAACCCAGCCATTTTGTGTTCATCGATCTGGTCACCAACCTAGGACCAACCCTCACCATTGGGCTGCTGCTTAAAATTGTATTACTGTGCCGCAAGGTTAGACCTGTACTAGAGCGGCGATTCTCAATTTTGTTTAGCCATTATGAATCCTGCACTCGAGATGCAGTGCAGTGGTTGATTGCTGCATTGGAGAATTTAAACGTTGCCCTGAGTGCAAATTTTGGCTCACTTGACCTGTCTTTTATGCACTGATCCGGCTCTGCAATCGGCTATGCTTTATAGAAGCATTTTTCAGAACATCCAAGGAGTGTTTTGCATGACCCAAGTGGTCTTAGGCGAGAACGAAGGCATTGAGTCTGCGCTACGGCGGTTTAAACGTCAGGTGTCTAAAGCAGGCATTTTGGCAGATGTAAAAGTTATCGCCATTTCGAAACCCCAATCGAAAAGCGCAAGCGCAAAGCCATCATGGCTCGCCGGAAACGTCGGTTTCGCTAGACGTCAAATTCTGGCTTGTTTCTCAGTTAACCCATCGGGGGTTCAGTTTCATTCCACTGAACTTTTTTTTACCAAGCCCTTGAAACGCTAGGGTATGTTAATCACACAGCGGGCGTTGAGCATGATTCATCGCCAATTTTTGGATGTAGCCCATTTTTGGATGTAACTGTCTGTAACGACTGGGTGACGATTACACAAGCCACTCAGAAGTCGATAGGATGAAGGAGTGCTGTTTAGAAGTGCTAACCAACAGCTCCATTGAGTTAGATGTAGGCGTTTGGTGTGGGGAGGGCTGAACTTGAATCATCCGGTGTTTGATCCAGGTTCGGATCGCAATGCAGGATTACCGTCCCAATGTCTGATGGGTAGCCACGCCGCTGGGGCGTCAGCTCAGGATTTTGAGGACGCTCTCCATGGCTTTAGGACTATTCAATCAGAATTAAACTATCGACAGGCTCAAGATGCTCTGCGAGGCTTAATAGACAATCTAGACCTGACCAACCGAGAGCGCTCAGGTCTAGAGCCAGAAATTGGTGGTTTGCAAAACCTGTTGGAAAAGCTAGACCGTTTGGTTGTGCAAATTGCTGTGTTTGGCATGGTAGGGCGCGGCAAGTCATCATTATTGAATGCGTTGCTGGGACAGTCGGTGTTTGAAACGGGTGCTGTTCATGGGGTCACTCAATCTGTGCAGGCTGCCCAATGGACGGTTCAGCGAGAACCGCTGGATGGGTCTAGACAGACGCCTGGAGGGCAGCAGAGGGACGCTAACCAGCCCGACGTTTGCCGAGTCACCCTACCGGGCGGTGGTAAGTCTCGGGTTGAATTAATTGACACGCCGGGAATTGATGAAGTAGACGGGGAAACCCGAGAACGCCTAGCTCGTCAGGTGGCACAGCAAGCGGACTTGATTCTGTTTGTCGTGTCTAGTGATATGACGACCGTAGAATATGAAGCCTTGTCGCAGTTGCGGCAGGCTAGCAAACCGATACTGCTAGTTTTTAATAAAGTAGATCAGTATCCTGAGGCCGATCGCCTAGCTATTTATCAAAAAATCCGCGATCAGCGGGTGCGGGAACTGGTGTCACCCAATGAAATTGTGATGGCAGCCGCGTCACCCCTGGTCACAACGGCAGTTCGTTACCCTGATGGCAGAATTGTCACCCAGCGGCGGGCAGGAACACCCGATGTGGAAGCGCTGAAGTTGAAAATTCTGGAGATTTTGCACCAAGAGGGCAAATCACTGGTGGCGCTGAATACGATGCTGTATGCCGATCATGTCAGCGATCGCATTCTCCAACGCAAGCTAGAAATTCGCGATAGCAGTGCCAATCAGCTAATTTGGAATGGGGTGATGACCAAGGCGGTGGCGATCGCGCTTAACCCTATAGCAGTTGCCGATCTTGTCAGTGGGGTAGTGATTGATATTGCCATTATTCTGGCGCTGTCTAAGCTCTATGGCCTGCCCATGACCCAGAAAGGCGCAGTCGGCTTATTGCAAAAAATAGCGCTGGGTGCAGGCGGCATTACGGCCAGCGAACTGATTGCCACCTTCGGATTGGGTTCACTAAAGAGTCTGCTAGGCGCTGCTACTCCCGTCACTGGGGGACTAACGACCGCGCCATACTTAGCCGTCGCCCTAGCACAAGCGGGTGTGGCAGGGGTGTCATCCTACGCGATCGCTCAGGTAACAAAAGAGTACTTGGCTAACGGGGCAGCTTGGGGATCAGACGGGATTAAACCTGTAGTGACCCGAATCTTAGCATCCTTGGACGAAACGTCCATCATGAATCGTATTAAAGATGAACTTTGGGCAAAGCTAGATGTACAGAGGCGTAATCCGAGCAGGACTGGGGCGGAAGGGTAGAAAACGAGCAGCGTGGAGGAGACCAGCGGTTAAGATGTCATCGCATCAGGTATTTGAGCAGTCGATTCAAATTCTGGCCAGTGCTACAGCGGTCGAGCAATGCCTGACTAACCGCGACCTCATGCATCGATGGCTGAATCCTGCCCTGCGCTGTGAACCCATTGGACGCTGGACGACGGAGCAAGGCAGTGAAAGCCGATTTCTGATTCAGCTGCCGCTGGTGCAACCCGCTTTGCATAGCGTCATCGTGGAGCGGGAACCAGGGCTAATTGTATGGCAGTTCGACGGCTTTTTTCGAGGGCGCGATCGCTGGGAATGTCAGCCTACTGCCAGCGGTACCAGCTTGATTAATCGCTTTGAATTCTCCATCCCTAACCCGCTCGTGCGCTACGGCTTCAATACCTTTGCCGCCACCTGGACGCGCCAAGACATGCAGGCTCAGCTGCGCCGCCTGAAGCAGGTGGCGGAACAGATTTATCAGGAAATGGGCAGCGTGTAATCCTGTGTGGGTAGGACGGTTCAATCCGGTGGTGGGGTATTTCTTTTAGAAACGCGTCGTGCACGCAAACCGCACCTACGCTGGAGTTAGCTGCACTAGCTGGTTGAGCTTCCCACTGCGAAACCCTTCCAAATCAAGGGTGACGAATAGAAACCCATAGGACTGGAACTCTGTTACAAGAGTTGACAAATCTGTTGTGAGGACAAATTCTTTAATATCTGCTGCTGGTAATTCAATTCGGGCTGTGTCGCCTTCAGAGCGCACTCGCAGCGTGGTTAAGCCCAGCTGGCGCAAGTGGCGTTCTGCCCGTCCTACTCGCTGAAGTTTAGCCACGGTGATGGCCTCTCCATAAGGGAAGCGAGAGCTGAGACAGGGCTGGGCTGGTTTGTCCCACCAGGGCAGACCCAGATAGCGAGCGATTTCTCGTACGTCTAGTTTGGTGATGCCGACTTCGGCGAGGGGCGATCGCGCTCCTCGTTCTTGGGCAGCTTGAATGCCCGGTCGGTAGTCGTGTAAATCGTCGGCGTTTACCCCGTCTACGACGTAGGGATAGCCACGTTCAAGCGCTAGTGGCTTCAGCGTATCGTGCAGCTCACTTTTACAAAAATAGCAGCGATTGACTGGGTTTGACGTGTAATCGAGATTGTCCATCTCATGGGTCTGTACTACCTCGTGAACAATCCCCATTGTGGCGGCTTGAATGCGGGCGTCTGCCAAATCTTCGGGGAGCAGCGAGGGCGACTCGGCGGTGACGGCTAAGGCGCGATCGCCCAACATGTCGTAGGCCACTTTTGCAACTAGCGTACTATCGATGCCCCCAGAGTAGGCAATCAACGTCCGATCCATTTCGGCAAATATAGCTCTCAGCCGTTCTAGCTTTTCTGATACCGCCATATCTATCCTAAGCATTTCTCAAATGATGCACTAATGCCCACAGCCCCAAGATGTAGCTGTTTGCCCCAAAGCCGCTAATTTGGCCGATAGCCACTGGCGCAATATAAGAATGGTGACGAAATGCTTCACGCTGATAGACGTTGCTCAGGTGCACCTCAACGGTGGGGAGGTTGACGGCGACGATTGCATCTCGAATCGCCACACTAGTGTGGGTGTAGGCACCTGGATTAATCACAATCCCTTGATGCTGACCCAGTGCCTCATGCACCGCATCGATTAAAGTCCCTTCGTGGTTGGACTGAAGAGGAAAAACCACAACCTGAAGCAGCTCAGCCTCCTTTTGCAGAGACTGATTAATTGTTTCCAAACTCACAGAGCCATAGATCCCTGGTTCACGATGACCCAGGAGATTTAGATTTGGACCGTGCAATATCAAGACGCTGAGT
>JAYUYI010000470.1:0-19215 GCA_043752545.1 Thermoleptolyngbya sp. | reverse complement strand
GCAACGTTTTCCCAAGAATCATCCTTCGGGTAGTGTTCTGCTGGGATAAAGAAAAGTATGGTTGAAAACATAAATTTCAGCCTGCTTTAAATTTCATGGTCAACGTAGGTGCGCTCTACCTCGGAAATTCTCGCTGCAAGTTTACGGTTTGGGCACCCTTGCACAAACAAGTTGCTGTAAAAATTACCGCTCCGGTTTCCCAAGTAGTACCGATGCAGCCGCTGGAACAGGGCTATTGGCAGGCGATCGCCGATGATGTTGCCCCCGGTGCTCGCTACGTTTATCAGTTTGAGGCCGAGGCAGACTATCCTGACCCGGCGTCGCGATCGCAGCCCGACGGTGTGCATCAACCGTCGCAAGTAGTTGATCCAAACTCATTTACCTGGACAGATCCAGGTTGGCACAATATTCCCCTAGCCGACTTTATTATTTATGAGCTGCACATCGGTACCTTTATGCCCGAAGGCACGTTTGAGGCGACTATTGCTCGGCTACCTCGGCTCAAAGAACTGGGAATTACAGTCATTGAAATTATGCCCGTGGCGCAGTTTCCAGGCGATCGCAACTGGGGATATGACGGCGTGTATCCCTATGCTGTGCAGCATTCTTATGGCGGTGTAGATGGGTTCAAAACATTGGTCAATGCCTGCCATCAGCACGGGCTGGCGGTCATGTTAGATGTGGTGTACAACCACGTTGGCCCTGAAGGGAATTACTTTGCCAACATAGCGCCTTATTTTACGTCCACCTATCGTTCCATTTGGGGAGCCGCTCTCAACTTTGATAATGCCTATTGCGATGGTGTACGTAACTATTTCTTAGAAAATGCTCTATATTGGCTTCATGAATTTCATATTGACGCCCTCCGATTAGATGCGATTCAAGGAATTTACGACCTGAGTGCCAAACATTTTCTAGCAGAGTTAGCAGAACGGGTTAAACAACTCGCTCAACAGCAGGGAAAATCGCTGTATTTAATTGCTGAAAGTGACCTAAACGATGTGCGAGTAATTCGGCCTCAAGAGCAGGATGGCTTTGGGATGGCTGCCCAATGGTGTGACGACTTTCACCATGCTCTGCATACGCTGATTACAGGAGAACAACAGGGCTATTATCAAGACTTTGGTAGTTGTGAAGACTTAGCAAAATCACTGCGAGAGGGGTTTGTCTATACCGGTCAATATTCTCGCGATCGCGATCGCTGTCACGGCAATTCGTCGGTGATAATGCCTGCCCATCAATTTGTAGTTTGTGCTCAAAACCATGACCAAATAGGTAACCGCTTGCTGGGAGAGCGATTAAGTCAACTGACTACGTTTGAAGGCTTAAAGCTATCAGCAGGTGCTGTACTTCTATCACCCTTTATTCCTCTCCTATTTATGGGTGAAGAGTATGGAGAGGATGCTGCCTTTATCTATTTTATTAGCCATTCAAATCAAGACTTAATTGCTGCTATTCGGCAGTCCAGAGACAACAAATTTAAGCAAGTTGGGTTTGATGGCTCATCGTATGATCCCCAGGCTGTCGAATCATTCCAACAGTGCAAGCTGGACTGGGAAAAGCAGGAACAGGGACATTACAAGGTGCTGTGGAAGTTTTACCAGCACCTAATTCAACTGCGGCGATCGCATCCGGCACTGAAACAACTCGACAAGCAATGCTTACAGGTGACTGCTGTTGAAGCAGATCATCTAATCATAATGCACCGGTGGCATGAGGCCGATCAAGTATTTTATCTGATGAATTTTGGCGATCGCAACGTCACACTAGAGCCAGATTTGCCCACCGGTAGCTGGCAAAAACTGCTGGATTCTGCCTCTATAGATTGGGCTGGCTCCGGCTCAGATTTACCCGAAAACCTATCTGCTTTTCAGCCAATTACGGTAAACGCTAAGAGTTTTGCTCTCTATCAGGCATAACTGTGAGAATTCCTACTGCGACCTATCGAATTCAGTTCCATCAGGGCTTTAATTTCATATCAGCTCAAGCAATTGTTGACTACCTAGCAGAGCTAGGAATTTCTGATCTATATGCATCTCCCATTTTCAAAGCTAGAGCAGGCAGCACCCACGGATATGATGTCGTTGACCCGACTCAGCTCAATCCAGAAATTGGGACAACCGAGCAGTTTGAGGATTTGGTCAATGCGCTCCAGCAGCATCAGATGGGTTGGCTGCAAGACATTGTGCCCAATCACATGGCCTATGACAGTGAAAACCAACTGTTGATGGACGTGTTGAAAAATGGGCCAGATTCGGAGGCATTCAACTTTTTTGATATTGAATGGAATCATCCCTATCCGTCATTTAAAGGAAGAGTTTTGGCTCCTTTTCTAGGCAATTTTTATGGAAACTGTTTAGAAAATGGAGAAATTCAATTAGCTTATAGTGAAACAGGACTGAACATCTGTTATCACAGTCTAATCCTACCCGTTCGGATTGAATCTTATGCTTCTTTTATCACCCATAACCTGGGACAGTTGACGAAAACGCTAGGCCGCAAACACCCAGACTTTATTAAACTCCTTGGTACGCTGTATTTAATTAAAAGCATTCCCGCAGAAACAAAAGGGCGAGAACGGGATGATCAGATTGCCTTCGTTAAAGGACTACTATGGGAACTCTATATTCAAAATGCTGATGTTCAAGCCTTTTTTAATGCCAATGTAAATGCGTTTAATGGTGAGATTGGCCAGCCCGAAACGTTCAACTCACTCGATACGCTGCTTTCAGAACAATTCTATCGTCTGGCTTTTTGGAAAGTTGGGGCAGAAGAAATCAACTACAGACGCTTCTTTACGGTGAATGAACTGATTTCGGTTAAGGTAGAGGAATTAAAAGTATTTAATCAAACCCATAGGTTGATTGAACAATGGGTGAAAGCAGGCAGCATCACCGGATTGAGAGTTGACCACATCGACGGCCTTTATCACCCTACTGAGTATTTACAGCGGCTGCGCAATCAGATGGGCGACACCTATATCACCGTTGAAAAAATTCTTGAACTGACTGAAGATATGCCACATCATTGGCAAACGGAAGGTACCAGCGGGTATGAGGTGTTGAACTATATTAATGGGCTATTTTGCCAGCCTAATAATGAACGCCAGCTAAGACAAATCTACACGCACTTCACAGATTTAGATGATACATATGAGGCATTGATTGCCGAAAAGAAACAGCTGATTATTGAAAAAGACCTGGCAGGGGATTTGGATAACCTAGCTCAATTGCTACAGCGGATTGCCGGTCAAACGCGTCACGGCAATGACTTTACTGCCTATGGATTGAAGCGATCGCTCACGGCCATTCTCGCCCTGTTTCCGGTATACCGCACCTACATTGACTCTTCCACCGTCAGCAAAACCGATCAGGCCACGATTCAACTCGCCCTCGACCAGGCAGAAGCATCTATCCCGTTACTGCTAAATGAGCTGCACTACATAAAAAAATTACTGCTGCGTCAAGATGAAGAGCAGTTGACGAATAAGCAAAAGCAGGAACGCTTACATTTTGTCATGAAATTTCAGCAGCTAACGGGTCCCTTAATGGCAAAGGGCGTTGAAGATACCACACTGTATATCTATAATCCGCTGCTGTCTTTGAATGAAGTGGGGGGAAATCCTAGCCATTTTGGAATTACGGTTGAGCAATTTCACGCCTTTCATCAACGTCGCTGCGATCGCTGGCTCCATTCCATGAATGCTACAGCAACCCATGACACAAAGCGCGGTGAAGATGTGCGGGCGCGATTAAATGTGTTGTCTGAAATGCCGTCAGCATGGAAACGACAGCTAACCCACTGGAGTGAACTCAATCACGGTAAGAAACAGCTCGTTAAGGGCAAGCTGATTCCTGATCCAAATGACGAATATTTTCTTTACCAAACCCTCCTGGGAGCCTTTCCTAATTCAGAAGATGAGTTTCCAGAGTTTGTCGAGCGGATCAAAGTCTATGTAATTAAGGCCGTTAGAGAGGCTAAGGTACACACCGCATGGCTACGCCCCGACAGCACCTACGAAGAAGGCTATCAGGCTTTTGTAGGGCAAATCTTGGCAAACCCTGACGAGAATGAATTTCTCCAGGCTTTTTGCCCGTTTCAAGCCCGGATTGCCCAGTACGGCATGTTCAATTCCTTATCTCAAGTGCTGCTCAGAAATGCCGTGCCGGGAGTTCCCGATTTATATCAAGGGAATGAATTATGGGATTTTAGTTTGGTCGATCCAGACAATCGGCGACCCGTTAACTATGAGCAGCGGATTGCTTGGCTGCAGCAGCTGCGAGATCGAGCACGCACAAACATTTTGCAGTTGATTCAAGAGTTGCTGAACACTCCAACCGATGGTAGAGTGAAGCTGTTTTTGACCGCACAAGTATTGCAAGCGCGTCAACAATATCTGTCGCTATTTCAACAGGGCAGCTATCAACCGTTATTGGTATCTGGTAAGTTTGCAGACCATGTCGTTGCCTTTGCCAGAATTCATGCTGGGCAAGTGGCGATCGCCCTTGTCCCACGCTTCCTCACCCGACTAATCCAACCCGATGCCCTGCCCTTAGGGGAACAGGTTTGGCAGGATACCGCAGTCCATTTGCCCGCTGCAATGCCTACGAGTTGGCTCAACGCGATTACAGCTCAATCCTTACAGGCTGATTCGCTAATATCTGTGGCATCAGCATTCCAGCATTTTCCTGTTGCTCTATTCATTAGCCCCACCTTGGAGAATTAACCCTTGCCTAGTCAATCACAGAATGCTCTCTCTGCTGCTACCCCAACGGCTAGTTTTCCTACTCAAGCGCAAATCCAACTAGTTTTAGACTACATTCGCCAAACTTGGAAAACGCTTTACCGTTCCCATCAGCATATTTTAGAAGCTGCTCGCGATCCTAAGTTAGATCATGCACCCGGCACACCTTGGTTGATCTACATATCGCCCCAAGAAGACAAAGACAAAATCGAGTATGCGCTGCGGCAGTTTGTAGCCGCAGACGAGTGGCAGCAAATTGAACTGCGTGTATTGCCAGCGGAAGTAGAGCAAATTGAAGACCATGGATTGCTTTACCTGCCCCATCCCTATATTGTGCCCGGTGGCCGCTTCAATGAAATGTATGGTTGGGATAGCTATTTTATTCAGCTGGGTCTATTGCACGATGGCGAGATATCGCTGGCCAAATGCATGATAGAACAGTTGCTCTATGAAATTGAACACTATGGGACGATTCTGAACGCAAATCGAACTTACATGCTGTCGCGATCGCAACCACCGGTCTTAACGCTAATGGTGTTAGCCCTATTTAAACACACACAAGATCGAGACTGGTTGCGTACTGTGTTGCCCCTGGTAGAACGCTACTATTATTACTGGACAGTGCCGCCTCATCTGAATCAGGCGACTGGTTTATCGCGATATTACGCGCTGGGAGAAGGCCCCTCACCTGAAGTATTGGCATCAGAAAAAGATGATGCAGGCCATACCCATTACGATCGCGTCCGTCACTACTATCGTCACCATGAGGTGACTGATTATGATGTTGCGCTTTACTATGACCGAGAACAGGACAGTTTGACAAATCTGTTCTATAAAGGCGATCGCTCCATGCGCGAGTCTGGTTTCGATATTACTGATCGATTTGGGCCATTCAGCGTCGATATTATTCACTACGCACCCGTTTGTTTAAACGTGTTGCTCTACCGAATGGAGCAAGATCTGGCACAGTTCTATGAAATTTTAGAGCAGCCTGAACTGGCTCAGACCTGGCGCAATCGCGCTAGTGAACGACATCAACGCACTGATCAGTTCCTGTGGGACGAGGAACGCGGGCTTTACTTTGACTACAACTTTCAAACGGGCGATCGCCGTCCCTATGAGTTTGCCACTACGTTTTATCCGCTCTGGGCAGGAATGGCGTCCAACGCTCAGGCAGAACAGGTGGTGCGATCGCTAGAACGGTTTGAAGTGGCGGGGGGGCTATTAACCAGCACCCATGTCAGCGGCAATCAATGGGATGCACCATTTGGCTGGGCACCTTTAAACTTGATCGCAGTTCAAGGGCTGCTGCGCTATGGTTACACAACAGACGCCAGACGCATTGCTCAAAAGTTTGTGGCGATGGTGGTTCAAGAGTTTGAGCGTTATGGAACAGTCGTTGAAAAATATGACGTTTGTGCCTGCTCGTCCAATGTATCTGACGAAATTCTGTTTGGCTATAGTTCAAATGAAGTTGGATTTGGCTGGACGAACGGTGTATTTTTGGAACTTTTATCGCTGTTATCAGCGCTACCCGAGTAGCAAAAATCTCAGTTGGCTCTCAGTTTCCCCTACCGGCGTGAAGGCTCGACAATCTATTTAAATCGGGATCATTTTATTAAGCCATCCCTTCATAATAGAAACAGAACCAAATTTTTTAGACAGACCTGAGCTGGAAAAAGCGGTTGTCAAACATGTTGAGGCTGAATCGAAATGACCTTATTTGCTGCGCTGGTAATTTTGCTGCTGCTGATCCTAGGAGTGGTGCTCTATCTGCTCGCGGCTCGTCCCTACCAGTCTGCTGACTCTGTTGCCCACTCCTACGACGAATGGACAGCCGATGGCATTTTGGAGTTTTACTGGGGCGAACACATTCATCTGGGCTACTATGGTGCGCCACCTCGACCTAAGGACTTTTTGGCAGCAAAATCTGATTTTGTGCATGAAATGGTGCGTTGGGGCGGTCTAGATCGGTTACCTCCCGATACCACTGTCTTAGATGTGGGCTGTGGCATTGGGGGGAGCAGCCGCATTTTGGCACGCGATTATGGGTTTGCCGTCACCGGGATTACCATCAGCCCTCAGCAGGTTAAACGCGCGCAGGAACTCACCCCTAAAGGACTGAAGGCTCAGTTTCAGGTAGATGACGCGATGGCACTGTCGTTCCCAGATGCTAGTTTTGACGTGGTTTGGTCAATCGAAGCGGGTCCCCACATGCCCGATAAAGCCATTTTTGCCACAGAGTTGATGCGGGTGCTCAAGCCCGGTGGTGTGCTGGTTGTCGCCGATTGGAATCAGCGAGATGATCGCAGAAAACCGCTGAATTTTTGGGAAAGACCCGTGATGCAGCAATTGCTTGATCAATGGTCTCACCCTGCCTTTGCCAGCATTGAAGGGTTTGCTGAGCTTTTAGAGGAAACGGGGTTGGTTGAAGGAGACGTCACAACCGCAGATTGGACAGAACCAACCCTGCCCTCGTGGATTGATTCCATTTGGCAAGGCGTGGCTCGCCCTCAAGGATTGGTGCAGTTTGGTCTAGCGGGTTTGATTAAATCGTTGCGAGAAGTCCCCACGCTGCTTTTGATGCGGCTAGCATTCGGGACAGGGCTTTGCCGATTTGGCATGTTCCGCGCGCTCAGAGCAAAGGCGCTGCCCTCCTCAAAATTCATGTCAACCGCAGCGAGCCAAGAGTCCTAGGCACTTTTCAATCACAGATACTGCAATTGTGCTACCGTTATAAGCTAATCGGTTTTGATGGCGAGCAGCCATCAGACGCAAGGGGGAAAGTCCGGTGTAAATCCGGCGCTGTCCCGCAACTGTAAGGAGAGACGCAATTCTCTGAGTCAGAATGCCCGCCGATGATCTGTGCAAATCTGTTGTTTTCATCTGCGAGGTACGGATGATGGTGGCTTTAAGCTTTTTGCAATTAATTCGTCTCAGAAGTTCATTTCTAGACGCAAGGTTGTGGTACTCCAATTTGAACTGATTTTGAACTAATTAGTTCTGCACCTGCTTGCTGATAGATTTGCCTAAACTGCCTTTGGGAAGGTGGTTTAGTTGTCATGCGCTTTAAATCGGCAAGCTGTAGTTACTGGTTAAACGTTTTACCGAACGGACTAAAAGAAGAAGCGAATGCGAATGCGAAATGAACTCTGGCAAGGATACTTTGGTTACTGGCAAAACCGCTTCATTCATCACAATATTTTGACCATTGGATATACGGCCTGGATGGGCTACACCAACGAAGGACGCGGCATGGTAGTTTGCAATGTTGTGGATCTTGTGTTGCCCACCATCGACTGGAGCATTGAGACTGTGAACTTTGAGCAGATATTCATGCCTCGATTGCAGGTAGCGAGCTATTTGCAATCGCTTGAATTAAAGCAAGAGGTAGTGATTGCACTGTTAAATGCGATCGCCACCTATGACCCAACCCAAGCGATTGTGACCCTAGTCATTGGTAATGGTGCAATAGATATTAACCTGCTCCAAAACCTAGCGACTGCCCCAGCTGACTGTTATCGGCAGGTGCAGCACCGCTGGTCAGAATTTCAGCTTGATTTAACTCCTTAGAGGAAACACTCATCAGACAAGCCTCTAGGTTGCTGCACTTTAGAGTTTGCTCGCAGAATACAGCTCCCATTCTGGAAAGCCCTTTTGGAAAACGGGGTATTGTCAGCCAGTTCCGGATGACGCACCACAACTACAGCAATCCCTTGCTGCGTCGCCACATCCATCACCTCTAACACATGCTCTAGCGTACCGCTGGAATAGCTGACGGGCAAAGCACCGCTGAAATATTCATTTTGCACATCAATGACCAGCAAAGCTCGCTTCATCTAAAACACTCCAACCATTTTTCTTCTCTGAGTGTAGCCGTGAGGTGTCACATAAATGCTTCTAGCGAACAGTTTGTCTTACTTTTCCAGCAAGCCCTAAATAAAGAAAAGTAAAGGTAATAAAAACTTGCCAACTTCTTGACTTTTATTTCTTATTCTCCTTAGCAACACGGGTAAACAACCCGACATTCTACGGAGGTAGAGCAATGACAACACTACCAAATTTCGACACAGCGACGTTTAAACCCGGAACTCCCATTGATAATCTTTATTTTCCCTTGAAGCCAGGAACTATCTCTGTCTATGAGGGAGAACCAGCGGATGAAGAGGCGGGTGAAGAGATCGAAGAAACGATTAAATTTGCCGTCACTTTTCAAACAAGGGATGTTGCGGGTATCGCCGCTACAGTAGCCAGAGAAACTGCTTGGGCAAACGGTTTTTGCAAGAGGATACGGACGACTGGTTTGCCCAAGATACAGATGGCAATGTCTGGTATTTGGGTGAAGCTACTACATCATTTGAGTATGACGACAATGGCAATTTCATTGGAACCAACAACGACGGTGCTTGGGAAGCAGGTGTTAGGGGCGCTCTACCAGGCTACCTGATGCCAGCCAATCCTCAAGTAGGCGATAACTACTTTCAGGAGTTTGCACCCAACGATGCAGCAATAGACCAGGCAGAGGTGACTAGCCGCAACAAAACTATTGAAACAGAGTTTGGCACCCGTAGCAATGTTCTGCAAACGTTTGAGTTCTCAGAGCTGGCACCGGGAGCAGCCGATTACAAGTATTATGCTCCAGGCATCGGCTTGGTCTTGGTGGAGGAGCTTGATGAAAACCTTGACCCAGACTTTGTGGTTGAACTAGAATCCATCACCTCTGTGACTCCGGAGTTCTTTAATAGCAGGCGCGGCACCAAAGGGAATGACACGCTCAATGGGGACTGGCGATCGAATACGCTTGATGGGCGTCAAGGAGATGATTTTCTGCAAGGATTTGACGGTACTGATCGATTAATGGGTCAAGATGGCAAGGATTTTTTAGTGGGTGGCTACGGGGCAGATAGTTTGGATGGTGGCAATGGACAAGACATCTTAGTCGGTGGCGAGGGGGCAGATTGCTTGAAAGGTGGCAGGGGTAGAGATCAATTTGTGTTTAGAACGTTGGAGGATAAGGGCGATCGCATCAAAGACTTTGGTCGTGACGATGTGATTGTTCTGGTTGAAATCTTTGGCACGGCCAACTACGGTAGCGCCAATCCCATTGACGATTATTTGCAGTTCGAGCAACTTGGATCTAGCACAGTCATTCGGATTGATCCTGATGGAGATGCCGGATCTAATCCATTCCAGGTGTTAGCAACGTTGAAAAATACAAATGCCAGCATCTTGAGAGCTGCTAACTTCGTGATCTAGATATCATTTTGTAAACCTTCCACGAGTTTTCCAAACATCCTCTTAGGGATGTGACAGTGTTATGTCCCTAAGAGGATATTTGTGTTGTAGGAGTGTAACTAACGTGTCGCGCTGTACTATCTTGTGAAGTTTATCCCGACCTACGGCGACAGCCCTAAACAAGAAGGATTGGATGGTAATTTTCTTGCTTACTCTAATGGGTTTCTACGCTTACATATCTTGGATGTTAGCGTCCTACTCAAAATTCAAACATCAAAGAGACAAGATTCAATGGCGTATTCATGTGAATGGAATTCGCGGAAAATCAACAGTTACTCGGTATGCATCTGCGATTTTTAGAGCAGCTGGTTATCATACTTTTGCAAAAACGACTGGCAGTGCTGCTCGAATTTTACGCCCAACTGGAGAAGACTATGATTTTGGGCGAAAGGGCTATCCCAATGTAAATGAGCAGGTCAAGCTTTTGAAAGATTTTAGTCGGCAGAAGGCCGAAGCTGTTGTCATGGAGTGCATGGCTGTTAATCCGGTTTATCAGGAATGGCTGGAAGAAAAAGTCATGCGATCGCACATCGGAATCATTACAAACGTGCGCTATGACCATATGGATTATATGGGTGAAACGTTGGAAGAAATTGCCGCCTCATTATCTAAAACCATTCCTCAGAGCGGAGTTCTGATTACAGCCGAAACAAATTCTAGTTCACTCAACGTCTTGGAGAATAACGCAAAACGAAAGAATTCTCGAATGATCGTTGCTGATGGGAATACGATCAACCCAAAGGACTTAGCTGGATTCTCTCATTTTGCCATTGAAGAAAATGTTGCGATCGGGCTTGAGATTGCTCGATTGCTCAAAGTCCCAAGAGATAGAGCGATCAAAGCGATGCAGCAAGCTGTTGCCGATCCAGGCGCATTTAGCGTCGAGTTTATATCATTTCAACAAACAAAACTGGCATGGGCAAATCTATTTGCCGTCAACGATCGTGAAAGTTTTGTTGACCTTTGCAAACGGCTGTTCAAACTATATCCAGATCACCGTCGAATTGTCATTCTGAACAACCGTCACGATCGCCCTACCCGTGTTGAGCAGTTTGCCACCTTAGCCCATGATTTACAGTTCGAGCGGGTCATTACATTTGGGGACTATGAGTCTGTCGTCAATAAAATGTTTGTTGATGCTCCCAAGAGAGTTGTGAATTTAGGGAATTCTTCTAGGTTCAAAGATGTTTCTGCAAATGAACTGCTTCAGCAAATTCTTTCGGGTATGAACAATGCCAAGGTTTTGTTGATTGGAACCGTTAATATTCACACCCCTCAAGCCGAGGAACTCCTGCACTTTTTTGAAGAACAGAAAAAAACAGCGATTCAAACGGTTTTTGAAGATTGTGTTCAACCGCAAGTAGAAAACGTTGAGGAGGTTTATGCTTGATGTCTTGAATAGTTTTGAAATTTCTCGGCTATCTCTGGTGATTGGTGCCTTCATCGCCGTTAAGTACAAAGATAACTATGGGGTCATTCCGGGCGGAATTATTATTCCCGGTTTCTTGATTACACTTTTTCTAATTTCTCCTATTTGGTGTCTAACATTAATTGCGTTAACGTTTCCAGTCTATTGGATCTACAATCGCTGGCTCAATCGGACTGATTACAAGCGCAGAACCCCAATGTATATCTTGTCTGTTCTGTCATTGGCGATCGCCAGTCTAACCGCAATGGTCTATGTTCAGATTGGCTGGTTAAGCCTCTCTCTAGATGCCTTGTCAGGCATGCTCGTCCCGGCCATTATTTCCTATACTTGCATCCGTCAAAAAATGGTTAAGGTGCTGAAGGGAACCATATTGGTCACTTTACTAACCGCTGCCATCGTATTGATAGTTTATACCGTTGGTACCTACAGCCTGAATCTAAACTTTGATATGCTCCAACCTTTTTATCAAGGAAAAGATTCATTTGACCTGAAATATCCCCTACTCCAGTTTTACAGCGCCCTGATAGCCGGATATTTAGTCTATCGGTTCAAGGATGTCCGCTCTGGGGGGTATATGATTACACCGATTGCAGCGGTTCTCTTAATTAATCCATTAAGTGCATTCATGTTTCTGTTGGGATGTTTTGCGACCTATAGCTTAACGCGACTCATTTGTCAGTCAACCTTAACGATTGGCCTGAAACGCTATGTTCTTACCTTATTTATTAGCACTCTTTTTGTTTGGTTAACTGAGATTTTATTTATTCAGTTTGATTCTACAGTTTTGCCTTTTAGAGGAAGCAATACATTTGTGATCATCGCTATGATGTCGTATGCCAACGATGGCATCTTATATGCGAAAAAACATGTTTTTATCTATATGGCGATCATGCTGTTCATCGCGTTAATCAACCTTTTGATTAGTCATTTTATTTCGAACATCTTGATCTAGGTTTAACTGCAATTCACATCATCATGAATACTTTTTTTAACTGAGGTAGGTATGACGTCCGTATCTAGACGAAAAGTGCTATCCATCATCTGCCATCAAGGATGTTTTTACATGGGAATCGGCGTTGTTTTAAGTGTGTTGCTTAACTTTTGCGCGAGGAAATCTTTCAGTTCTTCCCAGCAAGCCTCAGCCATGAGACCAGCCCTTTTAGAAGAATCTGGTAATTTTCTAGAAGAAGTGAATCGGCTGCACCGCTTGGCTATTCCTAAAGACTCCAATCTCTATCGGGCACCCAACCAGAATGAGTTAAATCGGTTTAGTCATCTAGCAGAAGCGCTGGCGGTTGCAGATATTTCGACGGCTTTGGCTCAGGCTGCCAGTTTGCACTATGACGTTGTGAGGTTTACCGATCACTCTACCAAGCAGGTTTTCTATGGTCTAAGAGAGCAACAAGGACAGCACATGCGAGGTTGGGGAACGTATTTTATCAATCTGAATTATCGCACCCATGCTTTGTTAGAAGCGCCTCATATCTTGTTTGATCAGTTTTCAGATGAAATTGCGGCAAACGCATTCCTCACATCATCAGCCTATGGGTTTCTTTTGGCTGGAGCGCATCGTCATGCCAATGGCTTTAATACGGCTGATGTTTGCCAGCACAGGGCTTCTATTTTTCACAAAGTCCATCAAACCTGGATTTCTCCTCAAATAAAAACCTGGCAAATTCATGGGTTTGATGTATCTACAAACTCTGCTTTACCAGATGGAACAGACTGTGTTTTATCGAATGGGCAAGGCGAAGTTTCTCCTGAAATTTTGGATTTAGATCAACAACTACAGACTCATCACGTTCAGTCTTATGTTTACGATCAGGTCTTGATTCATGCCAATGAAAGCCAACAGGTAAATCAAGGGGTATCTGGCGATCGCTTCCGTGCATTAGGCGCAACGCACAACATCCAGGGAATTTACTGCCACCGAATTGGGGCGACGTTTACCCATGTGGAATTGAGTAGTCGGGTACGCCGCCGCCCTTCCACTCGATCTCAAATTGCCGGAATTATTGCGGCATCAATTCAGGCTACTGCTTAATCTAAAACGAATTACAGATGAACCTATGGATACCCAATCAACAGTTTGTGAGCAGCGTACAAAAGTTCGAGTTTCTATTTCTGCAACTGCGATGATTGATAGCTCTCGATACAAAGTCGAAAACTGGAGTTTAGGAGGACTACGGCTCAGTGGCTTTAAGCAACCTGTCAAAATGGGAGATTGTTTACCCGTGCAATTTCGCTGCAAAGTGGATGGAGAAGCCCACATTGAAATTAACACGCTAATTGAGGCAGTTTGGATTGTGCCTTTAAAAGGTCTTTTGGGCGCACGCTTCCTAAACTTAACTCAGTCTGAAATGAAGTTACTGCAATACTCAATTGAGGACTGGCAACCCAGTGAGATTACAGGGATAGAATCGTCTATTAATCCGGGTGAAATCCTCCTTCATGCCATCTCAACCGACACTAGACCACCCCAGTCTGAGCGATCGCCTAGGGCAAGATTGCGTCCCAAAAAACTAGTCGCAGTCCTAGCCTATGTGGGAGTTGGCGGAGCCGTTGGCGGATTGACCCTTTCAGCAGTGGCTCAATCCATTAATACGATGGAAATCCGGTCGGCTGTTGTAGCCGCACAGGTTGAACCGATCGCAGTTTCTAGGCTAGGAGTTCTCAGTGCCGTATATGTTCAACCCGGAGTGGACGTGAAAGCAGGACAACCCCTATTTCAAGTGAGTCAGCCGGATGCAGTTGACCGGGAAATGGGCGACGTTAACGCCCTCGCTCGCAACAAAGTTGACAACGTTGATCAACTGACGCAACAAATTGCCTTGAGCCGAATTGAACTAGCCGAAGCGCAGGCTGGTCTACAGCAAGCAGAATCACTAAAACAGCAAGAGCGGTCTACGTTGGGGTCTTATGAGGCGATCGCACAGAGTAAACTGAATACCGCTCGCTCCCGAGTTCAATCTCTGACCGTTCAGCACCAGATAGCAAAGAGAAAATTGGATCGGTTTACTGTCCTATTGCAAGCGGGCGCTATTAGCCAGCAAGCGTTTGATGAGGTCGGCTCACAGTTTGCCGTTCAAGAAGGCGATTTAAAGGCAGCAGCAGAGGAATTAAAGATTGCCCAGACTGCTTATATGTCCGTTCAAAACGGCATTTTTTATGATGGCAATGATCTAGTCGGCGAATTGCCTCGTTTAACCATTGAGGTGAAAGATTGGCAGCGACGAACTCAACTGGTTTCCCAAAAGCTGACAACACTAAAACAGTTACTACATCATCAACAACAAGATGTGCAGCATCTGGCACAGCAAAAGCAGACGTTACAACAGGTCTTCTCAGATGCAAAAACAGATCAATTTAACCTGCTGTCGGTCGTGTATCGGTCTCCCTTTTCCGGTTCAATCCTGAAAGTGATGAAATCAACGGGGAATACCGTTAGTCAGAGCGAACCTGTCATGATCTTGCAGCAGAATTCTGAAGAAACTACAGTTAATGCTTACCTGACTCAGGATCAAGCAGATCAAGTTGCGATCGGCAGTTGGGCAGATGTTTCCGTTCCAACATTGAATCATAAATACCAGGCTCAAGTGATTGAGATCAACCGCACCGGTGGGTTTGAAGAGCCAGTCAGGGGGGAGTATCAGTTCAACGGCTCTATCAATCAATCGGTCTACGTCAAACTCAAATTAGTTGATATTAATCCGGTAGACCAACACCAGCTAACTGTAGGAACTCCTGTGGTTCTCCAATTTGCTAAAAAAACGACTATTTTGGCAGCCCTGCTCAACCGTTGGTAGTCTTAAGCCCTGATTAGCTTACGACACCATTGCAAAGAACTTTCCGAGTTCTTGACCTTTCATCTATACATTAGCTTGTAGTAACAACAATTACTAAACATTCATGGAGAAAAACAATGGTAGACACTATCAGCAATGTACGACCAGATGTGATTCAAACCCTATCGGGAACTATTAAAGCATTCGTGACAGATCTGGAAGAGAATGAAATTGACGGCTTCATCCTTAAAGATGGAACCGGTAAAGTGCTGGTTGATGTGGAAGAATTAAATTTGACCGTTGGAAAACAAGTGACGGTCGTTGGCGAATACAAAATCGATGACGAAGATGGCGAGGCTGAGTTTGAAGCCCTCAAAGTTACCAAAGCTGACGGCACGGTTGTTCTAAATCCGTTTGGGACGCCAGGTGCTGGATCTGATGACGACATTCTTGATGGCACCAATCGGCAAGATATCCTGGATGGCGGTTTGGGCAGGGACTTTTTGAACGGGCGTAACAGTAAAGATAACTTATCTGGAGGCAATGGGGGGGATCTTTTGATCGGGGGTCTTGGCAAAGACACGCTCACGGGTGGCGAGGGTAAGGATGCATTTGGTTATGAGTCGTTGCGGGAAGGAGGCGATCGCATTACTGACTTTAACGTCAACCAGGATGTGATCAAAATCGATGATGATCTGTTTGGGAATGACGTGTTTGAATCACAGAAAATCCGCTCTTTAGACCAACTAGCTGACTTTGTAAAACTAACCCAAGTTGGCTCCCGGACTGTGATTAGCATCGATTCAGATGGAGCTGCTGGTTCTGCTCGATTCAAGGTATTGGCAACGCTTGACGGGGTCAAGGCTGAGAATTTAAGTATCCGTAACTTCATTGTTGATTAGCTAAAGTTCCCGGTCGTGTTCTAGGTCGGTTGTTAATTTTTCGTTAATGATGGTTTCCTGAGAAGAATTCATCCGGTAAGGAGATAATATAAGAAGCGATCTGATGCAGAAATGCCAGGAGAGCCGATGGATATTCTATGCTTCTTAGCCACTGCTGCTTTAGCGCAAGAGTGGTTAGTCGCTCCGCAAATTCTTAGGCCATCGTTAAATCAACGCGAAGTTTTACACGAACCCCTGCCGTTGCCGCCTAAGCTAATGGCGCAGACTGCTTCTCCGTTAGAAGTTCAGGCCATCAGCACATCATCTACCTTTGAACAAAGTGAGCCATGGCACTCTGTAGAAGCTTTAGAAACCCCTGTTTCTGATCTGGATGCCGATGTAGATCTTGATCTAGATGATCTAGACGACCTAGACGACCTAGATGATCTAGATCAGGATCTAGAGATAGAAGTCCAGCAATCTTCTCCGACAGTTTTTTTAGAAGGAGAGGCAATTTTAGGGGTTTCTGGGGTTTCTGGGGGAGATTTGGATGATTCTGTTGTGTTTCAATCCAGTGTCGAGTTGATCTTGAACGTAAGCTTTACCGGGGAGGATCGATTAGAAATTGGCCTTGAGAGTGGAAATGGAGTAGAGTTCTCATTTGTGGACGAAACGACATTTGAAGGGCGTTTGAGTTTCCCCTGGTGATACTGATGACAATCGCGTTGAGCTCAGTGAGTTGTCCTATGAGTTTCCTGTGGGCGATCGCGCTGGTGTCTACATTTCCTCCATGGGTAATGATATAAATGATTTTAATCCCTTACTCGGCGATAGCAGTGATGGTGCAATTTCTGAATTTGGTACTGAAAACCCGATTCACAGTTTGGTCGAAGATGTCGGACTACAGCTAAATTATGAATTGACGGATGAACTCAGCATTAGTCTTGGGTACTTTGTTGAACAGGTCAGTGACTCTGACTCTGGAGCCGGTTTATTTGGCGGCAATCACAGCGCATTTGTACAGCTTGGATTTGAACCAAGCGATCGGTTTCTAATCGGATTGACTTACATTCACACCAATAACGATTCCAGTCTAGAAACGGAAACAGGCAGTCTGCGATCGCAGATCGACCTGGAACGTCCTGTTATTGGCAATTCCTATGGTATCTCAGCATCATTTTTGCCGAGTTCCCAATTTGCTATCGGAGGATGGATTGGATTCACCAACGCAGCGGTAATCGATTTAGGAGATGCTGACGTCTGGAACTATGCCCTAACGCTAGCGTTCCTCGATTTAGGTGGAGACGATAACTTGCTAGGAGTTGTGGTGGGTCAGGAGCCTCGGCTAACAGGAACCAGCGGTTTTATGATTGATGATCGCAGAAGCAACCCACAAACCTCTTTACACCTAGAGGCATTCTACCGTTACCAGCTATCTGACCATATTTCAGTCACACCTGGTTTAATTTGGATTACAGCACCAAACCATGACAACAGCAATTCTGATATTCTTGTGTTTACAATCAGGACAACACTTGAGTTTTAGTCCGTGTATTAACGATCTCACGATGAATTTGTGTTCGAGGTGCGCGGAGCAACAGCTAACTAGGAGGTGAAAGCCTTGAGAATCTTAATCGTAGAGGATGATGATCGGATTGCTATCCCTTTAGCAGAAGATTTAAGGCATCAACATTATGTGGTTGAGATTGCATCGGATGGGATCCAAGGTTGGGACTATACACAAGCCGCTGCATACGATTTAATCTTGTTAGATCTGATGCTCCCTTTACTGGATGGCATTAGCCTTTGCAAACGATTACGAGCTGCTGAGTATCCTGGCTTTGTGCTGATGCTAACGGCTAAAGATACGACAACAGACAAAGTAGTTGGATTAGATGCGGGTGCCGATGACTATCTCGTGAAGCCGTTTGAATTAGAAGAACTTGAGGCGCGAATTCGGGCAGTGCTCCGTCGTCCGGCTGAAATGCGTCCGCCTGTTTTGAAGCAAGGTGAACTGGCACTTGATCCTGCCTGTCATACCGTCACCTACGCCGAGAAACTACTAGATTTAACGCCCACAGAATACTTAATCCTAGAACACTTATTGCAAAATTCGAGTCAGGTTTTCACTCGCGCGATGCTACTCAATAAGCTATGGGAACTCGATCGTGCCTCGGGTGAAGATACAGTTAAAACTCACATGAAAAACCTACGCCGAAAGTTTAAGGCGATTGGATGTAAAGAAAAACTGATTGAAACAGTCTATGGGGTTGGATATCGGTTGCGAACAATTTGAATCGGAGTGAATTTTGTGTTTAAGGCAATCCGATATCAATTACTATTGTCCTATCTCGTCGTACTAGCAATTATTCTAGGCGTATTTGCGATCGCCGTTCGGATCATCTTCGCTCGCAGCCTCGATCATCAGTTGACTAATAGACTGGAGAACGTTGCTAGAGCATCTGCCCTTAACCTTGGATTTAAAGATGAGGAGTCAGCAGCCGATGCCAAAGGCAACACGTCAAAAACCGATGCCGAAGATAACGAGTCAAAAACCGATGCCGAAGATAACGAGCTAGAAGTTGATACCGAAGAGACCCTGGTGAGTTCTAATCAGGGAATTCAATGGTTTGACACTGAGGGCAACTTGCTGGCAGAACAGGGAAATTATGTCTTAAAGCTGCCTTTTAACTCAGAGCAAACCATTCAGACGCAAACCACGCCTTATTCTGCCAAAGGCTTCACCATCCCTGTTAACGAGAATGAGACGGGTAAGTTTGTAGGCTACACGCGAGTCAGTGAGTCTACCCAAGACCTGAATGACACTCTGCGAGATCTGGACTTGGGGCTAGGAGTCGGTGTGGTAACAGCGTTAGCGCTCAGTAGTCTGGGTGGGCTTTGGCTGACGCATCAGGCGATGCAACCGATTGAAAAAAGCTTTCGGCGGCTTCAGCAGTTCACCGCTGATGCGTCCCATGAACTGCGCAATCCACTGATGGCAATTAAAAGTAATGCAGCGGTTGCACTCAAATATGCAGCGGGTATTAGGACGTTGGATGCAGATAAGTTTCGGGCGATCGC
>JAYUYI010000469.1:0-3917 GCA_043752545.1 Thermoleptolyngbya sp. | reverse complement strand
CACACGACGTTGTTGTAGCTACTATCGGCAGCACCCGCTTGAATCACATAGGCTAGCAGCCGCTGGAGTTTGCTCTGCTGCTGAGGCGTAATGGCGAGTGAATTCGTCACCCCATCACCCTGTTTGCGCTGTTCCAAATTGCGAATAATTTGTTCCCAATCGTGGGGATCACACCCGTCGGATTGGCAAACGGTAATCGAAAGCTGAATCTGGTTTGACCGTGCGTTTAGATGCGTTACATGCACCTCTACGCCCAAAAAACCTAGCCATTGGGCGATCGTATTAATTTAGAGTGGCACGAGTGGCTTGACTGCCCGCCAATAAGCGCAGCTGGGTGCGAACCATGGGACGCACAATTTGAGTCAGCATAGTCTAAATCCAGGATAACGACAGCTCAAGCAGAAGAGTTCCACTTAGAATAGCAACCTATTCCCCCAGACGATAGAACTCCCCGAAAGATTTTAGCTAAATAAACCAGGATTGATCTCGATAGAGGTTGCCCGATGCGCGAAGGATACGTTGCAAATTCTACCGACTTGCAAATTCTACCGACAAGATTGCCCCACTGCTGGTCATACCCGCGCTTCTAGGGACTTGAGATACTCAGTATTGACGCCCGACTCGCGCGGTAGAGAAACTTTGCCCGTGCGAGCCACTTCCCGCAAGCCAAACCGATTTAGCACCTGCACGATCGCCACCATCTTACCGGGATCGCCAACCACTTCTAGCGTCAGCGAGTCCTCGGCCACATCCACCACCCGCGCCCGAAAAATTTGCGCTAGGTCAATAATTTCGGCACGGTTGGAGCTGGTGGCGTTGACCTTGAGCAACATTAGCTCTCGTTCCACGCAGGGTACTTCGGTAATATCTTGTACCTTGAGCACGTTGATTAGCTTGTTGAGCTGCTTGGTCAATTGTTCAATTGTGCTGTCGTCACCAGGCACCACCATGGTGATCCGAGAGATGCCGACTTGCTCGGCTGGCCCTACCGCTAAACTTTCGATGTTAAATCCACGGCGGGCAAATAGCCCAGCGATGCGGGTTAAGACACCCGCTTCATCTTCGACTAAAACAGAAATCGTGTGCTTCATACAGGGAGGAGGGGGAGGGAGGAGGATGCTAGTGGGGTGAATTAATTGAAGTCAATTGCGAAGCCGAATTACGATTTTATCTCGACTCTCGTCCCTACACGTCACCAAATCCCCATAGAACCTCACCAACACCCCATGTCTACCACACGTCATCATCTTGGCCTAGATCAGCTGGATCGCCTTTGGTTTCATACGGAGCAGACGGTTCAGCCACTTTGCGGGTCGGGGTGAGGAACACTTCGTAGGGCGAAACGGGCGGCACTATTTCTAACTGAGGCGAGGAGCGCGGCGGTTTGATGTGGCGACGGCGAGACACCCCTTCTTCGCTAGTTTCTTCGGCAATCACTTCGTAGAGGACGGCTTGCTTCGCCCCTGACCCTTTGCGCAACACCCGCCCTAGTCGCTGAATATATTCGCGGTTAGAGCCAGTCCCCGATAGGATAATCGCCACGCTGGCATCGGGCACATCTACCCCTTCATTCAGCACATGCGACACCACCAGCGTCCGGTAGATGCCCTCGCGGAAGTTTTGCAAAATGGTGTGGCGTTCTTTGACGGGGGTCTGGTGGGTGATGGCGGGGATCAAAAAGTCTTGCGAAATCCGGTAGACGGTGGCATTGTCGTTGGTAAATACGATCGCCCGTTCGGGGTGGTGCTGTGCCAGCAGGTCGGCCAACACGCGCAGTTTCCCTTCAGTGCCGAGGGCGATCGCCCGTGCTTCTCGGTGTGCCAGCATGGCGCGTCTGCCTGCCTGCGACTGGGCACTGGCGCGCACAAAATTTTGCCAGCCCTGGATGCTGCCCAGGTAGATCTTCGATTTTTCTAAAAACTGATTGCGGGTTTGAATCAGGGAATTGTAGCGATCGCGTTCCTGCTCCGACAGCTTTACTCGAATGGGGATCAGCTCGTGATGCGCTAGGGCAGTTCCAGCCAACTCTTCAGCCGTGCGGGAATAGACCACCTGCCCCAGCAGCGTATTCAAATCTGTGTGCCGCCCATCAGAGCGATCGGGTGTCGCCGTCAACCCCAGACGGTAGGGGGCGATCGCATATTCAGCAATGACCCGATTAAAGTCGCTGGGCAAATGATGGCATTCATCACAAATTAGCAGTGCATAGCGATTGCCCCACCGTTCCGCATGAATCGCTGCACTGTCATAGGTGGCCACCAAAATATCCGTGCGCTGACCGTCATCCGTTGGCTTCAGCCCATCGCGCGAGCCACCCCCTAGCAGCCCCACCGCCGCATCGGGAAACGCCGCCAGCAAATGGGCATACCACTGATGCATCAAATCCAGCGTTGGCACCGTAATCAACGTACTGCGCGGCGTGGCCTGCATTGCCATCTGCGCCAGATAGGTCTTGCCCGACGCCGTTGGCAGCACCACCACCCCCTGCCGCCCCGCCGCCATCCAGGCTGCCAGCGCCTCCTGCTGATGGGGATAGGGCTGCCGCTCCAAACTCGGCGTCATCACCACCGGAGCAAACGCCTTCGCCGCATCCTCAAACGCCGTATCCTCCGCCCGCAGCCGTTCCACCAAAGCCCGGTATTGGATCGCCGGAATCCGAAACCGTTCCACCCGGTCATCCCACGTCGCAAACTCCACCCACGCCTTACCCCTGGGCGGCGGATGTAAAATCAACGTGCCTCGATCAAATTTCAGCGTCGGAATCCGAGCCATACAGTACGTTTGTTTATTGACCCTATTGTAAAAGACCGCGAGCGAGACGCTCGCACTCCTCCTGCCGAATCCTGCTCGGATTGATCCCGTTACGCCGTAAAATGTAGAACGCGTCTTAACCTAAGCAACCCCACAGAACCACCCGTGCGACAGATTGTTATTGCTGGCAACTGGAAGATGTACAAAACCCAGGCAAACTCACTAGAGTTTCTGCGCGGGTTTTTACCCCATCTGATTGATACTCCCGACGACCGCAACGTTGTCCTCTGTGTCCCCTACACCGACTTGGGGCTGCTGTCGAGAGACTTGCACGGTAGCCGTGTGAGGCTAGGAGCACAGAACATCCACTGGGCCGAAGAAGGAGCCTACACGGGTGAAATTTCGGGAGCTATGCTATTAGAAATCGGCGTCCGTTACGTGATTGTGGGACATAGCGAGCGGCGGCAATATTTTGGTGAAACCGATGATACGGTCAATCTCCGGCTAAAAGCAGCGCAAGATATTGGCATAACGCCAATTTTGTGCGTTGGAGAAACTAAGGTGCAGCGCGATACAGCGCAAACAGAGTCGTGTATTTTTAGTCAATTAGAAAATGACTTAATTGGGATTGACCAGACCCGATTGGTCATTGCGTATGAACCGATCTGGGCGATCGGGACGGGGGATACTTGCGAAGCGAAAGAGGCAAACCGCGTGATCGGGCTGATTCGCAGTAGGCTAACCAATCCAGATGTACCAATTCAGTACGGCGGTTCGGTCAAGCCCGATAATATTGATAGCGTTATGGCTCAGCCAGAAATTGATGGCGCATTGGTAGGAGGTGCTAGCCTCACACCTGATGGGTTTGGGCGCATCGTCAACTACGAATGCTAAGTCAGTAGTCATAATTGACTGTAAAAAAATGCCTGGGTAAAAATTGCCTGGGAAAAATCCATAGTCTGCATCATCTGTCATCTAGATGGTGCAGATTTTTATCTGTTTTATGATTTGTTGATTAACTGCAATAGTAGCCAGCAAGCTATAGCTGAGATCGGTTTTCCGAACTGTTTTTCGAGCAAACCGAATTCGCTGATTTTTTAGTACGGTAAATGCGATCGCCTCCATTCTGGTGAACCGAACCTCTCGCTGATTTCAGGTCGATATAG
>JAYUYI010000468.1:0-3921 GCA_043752545.1 Thermoleptolyngbya sp. | reverse complement strand
TCTGGCAAAATCGGGTGAAAGCCGTACCGATTTGAAACCTTTTTCAATATTGCCACGCAACGCCTGATCGGTATATCCAGAGAGACTGCTTTGAAGATATGAGTCGTCTCCATATTTCCCCTGAAAGTAGGCGCGGATCAGAATTTCCTGGTCAGCAGCAAGCTTGACAGAGGAAAGCCGACTGGTAAACAGGTGTTGATCTCGATGAACTGTATCCAACACCTGACGCGCTAATAATTTCCCATCTGGGGTAATTACCTCCCACCAACTGGCACGTTGGTCACAGTTTTGATCGGGGCTTTGGAGGGTTGCTTCTAAAGAATGGCTGCCGGGATTGTCGATTACAGAGGCTTTTAACACTACAGCTCCATTAATCAACGCGGGTTTTTGGTTCTCAGCTTGGATAGTCAACATCCTGGAAAACGTTTCCACATTTCCATAACCCCGTAAGGAACTCAAAGCTTGATTCCATTCTCCCCGTTTGGCATATATTGCGACCATCTGCTGAACTACAGAGCTGTTTCTGCCTCTCTGTGCTGCTCCTAACACCTCGTCTAGCAGTTCTTGCTGCATTTGCACGTCTGCCAATGCCCAAGATGCAGAGGCAATGACATACAACGCATCGGATTTATAACGGTCATCCTGGATGGTTTGGGCGGTGGTGAGGGCCTGTTTGAGCACTTCAGCCGCTTTGGTCGCATCGTTCAACTGGGCAGCGGCAGTGGCAATGACACGCAACGCATCGGATTTATCACTGTCATCCTGGATGGTTTGGGCGGTGGCGAGGGCCTGTTTGAGCACTTCAGCCGCCTTGGTGGCATCGCTCAACTGGGCAGAGGCAGAGGCAATGGCACTCAACGCATCGGATTTAGAACTGTCATCCTGGATGGCTTGGGCGTTTTCAGTGAGCCGCTTGAGCCGTGCTAGTTGCATTTCCCCTGCTGGCTGTATTTCCTTCGATGGAGTGTTTTTAATCAGCGCGTCGGCTGCTCCGCTTACAAATGTAGACATGGCAGCATCCTGGGAGGGAGAGGATAAGATGCCTTTGGGCTGTAGATAGGTTTGGGTCAGGTCGAAGGCTTTAGACCATTGGTCATTTTTTGCAAACGCCACAGCAGCCGAGGCGACCGCAGCCGCGCTCGCATTGGCCAGTTGACTATTGAGTTGCCATTGCATCCCCTGGAATTGCCCACTGGGAGTGAACCGCAGCCAGCCTGCAAACCCCGTGACAGTGCTGATCAGCAGAATCAACGCTGCCATTGTTCCATAGACGCGCCGCTGACTGAGGCGGATGAGTTTTTCTTTTTGCTCTCGCTTGACTCCCCAATCCAGATAGGGGCGCTGTTTGCGAATCAGCCAGAGTTCTTTAAAGCTAAAGCAATAGCGCCGATCGCGCTGATTGCCCAACCACTCATTTACCCGCCGATCGAGCAATTGTCTAGTGCGTTCCACATCGGTCAGTTCCTTCTGGGTTTGCCGCAACAGCGCCGGAATCAGCCGCTCATGGGCTAGCTCATACCCAACTACGCCCTCTTGCTCCTGGGGCGTCACTAGCCGCACATCGCCTCGTGCCAGCCATTGTGTGGCTTCCGTCACCTCATCAGCAGAGAGGGTGTCCTTGAGTTTGGTTTTCAGTTCGGTTGTGGTTAGCACTCCTGCCCGCACCTGCCGATCCAAGTCCGTCAGCGCCAGCAACACCTTCAGAGCACTTTCTCGCTGTTTGGGCAACATTCGGGCTTCCAACGTGCGCTCCAAAAACCGCTGCAATAGCCCTTCAACCCCACCAAATTTTTGAAAGGCGTTGCGGTCAAAGGCACGGAGTTCGCCTTGGGGCTGCTGCTCAATCATCCAGGCCAAGATTTGCACATCGACTGGAGAAATGCGCCCGTCATCGCGATCCGCCAGTTCTGCGTCTGCTAGTTCGGTGATGAACCGAGCATCAAAGCTGAGATTTTCTAGTTGGGCGATCGCCCTCAAAACATTAGTAGTCTCCGTCGGCGTAAACTTCTCCAGCCGAAACACCTCTTGCGGTGCCAGGGCATAGCCCAGAGCCTTGTGCAATTCATCCAGTTGATACAACAGATCGGAACGCACCGCAATCACAAAGCTGACGGGCAGCGGATGTGGATCGATATACCAGGCCGTCAGTGCTTGCACAAAGGGTTGCCGCTGTTCTTCCCGTGGGTAATACACAAAGAACTGCTCAAACTGATCCAGAAACAAAATCAGCGGTTGCTCTGCCGCATTGAGCGCCGTGTCTAGCAACTGACGGAACCCGGCGGAGCTGGTGTCATTCAGCAACCACTCTGATGGAATTTCTAGCGCGATCGATAAGGCACTGGCGATCGCCCGCACCGGATCTTGTCCCCCCAACCGCACATAAATAGCCCGATGGGTCGTTTCCTTGGTAGAGAGTCGGGGCAACAGTCCAGCCTGCAAAAACGAGGTTTTGCCACAGCCCGAAACCCCATGCAAAATCCCAAACCGAAAGCCAGGACTGGTGACCGAATCGATGCACTCTCGCAAGTTGCCCTGCCGTTGCAACTGGGCAAATACTTCCGCATCGTCTTGGGTAAACGGACGCAACCCTTTGATGGCTTTGTAGTCAGGAATCTGGACGGGCGCACTTTGAGCTGCCTTGGGCAGGGTACGAATGGCGATCGCTAACGCTCCCAAGATCAAGCCGCCTTCCACCGTCCAAAATACAGGGCTGTACCAGGTGGGTAAGGCCGTGATCGCAAATAAGGATTTGATCCCTTGCAGGGCAATTCCGCCGTCTAGTTTGAAGAGGAATAGGTTAGCGATCGCCACCAGAATCAGCAGCGTAAACCAATTCTTCGCCACAATTAGCTCCGCTATCCACCGCACAAAGGTAGACAGGGCTTCGGTAGATTGCTTGATCAAATCTCCGGCAGGTGGCAACTCGGAACTCACAATAATGGTTGGGGCGCTATTCGTTTGTAGAAATCACGGGAGCTGTTGCTTTTAGAAATTCTAAAGGCCGCAAGGAGGCTCATGAAAATTCTATCCCAGGAATCTTTCAAACGTTGTTAAGTTCCAGGTGCGTGTGGGGATGTGTCACCCCATGCCGATGATGCTAGGGGCGATCGCATCTGCACACCAGACATGTGTAGAGATGCGGTACCCCATGCCGATGATGCTAGGGGCGATCGCGTGTATGTCCTCGGTAGGTGTGGGGATGAAGCATTTGCACCAAGATGTAAGGCGGGTGGTCGAGGTTTTGGTGCAAATGCTTCGTCCCTACGGGATGCGGTACCCCAGACCGATGATGCTAGGGGCGATCGCCGCTATTGGTGAGCAGCAGACTACGGGGGTTGTGCTGACGTCCGCCACATTTCAGCCTGATTGGTCAGATAATTCTGCTGGAGATTTGGCGAATCTAGCAGCGGAGCCTCTAACGGCAAAACAACTGGTACAGAGATTTCGGGCGACAGCCTCTGCCGAAGCACAAGAACTGGCCGATCGAATGGCCGTGTTGCCTGTGAATTGGTCAGTCATTCGGCTGATTCAGAAAAATTGGGCACGAGACACAATCAACCCCTCTTACGAAACAGAAGCATCGTATCTGGCAGAGATTTTTCTGAGTGGGCTGCTGGCTCCAGCACCTGCGGCGGCAGAGTCAAAAACGAGCACAACCCAGCAATATGAATTTGTAAACGGAGTGCGAGACGTGCTGCTAGGAGCAATCCCCATTTCTGAGGCGCAAGATGTGGGCGAGGAGATTGCAGAAGCCGTCTTTAAGCAGTTGCCAATCGAGGTACAGCAACGAGTATCCGCAGATATTGAGCGACGCTTTGGCCAGTCGCTGCGATATTTTGAAGCATTTTTGATTCCTGGTTTGCCGTGGGGCGAGAATGCATCGGCAGAAATTTTGCCGTTTGCGCAGGTTGCAGGGACAGT
>JAYUYI010000467.1:0-3924 GCA_043752545.1 Thermoleptolyngbya sp. | reverse complement strand
ACGATATTTTGTCGCTGAAGCAGGCAAATCTGGCGATCGCCATGGAAAGTGGCAGCAAAGCCACCCGTGGCGTGGCCGACATTGTGCTGCTAAAAGATTCGTTCGCCGCCTTACCCCATGCGTTTCTAGAAGGGCAACGCATCCGCAGTGGCATTCAAGACGTGATGAAGCTGTTTATGGTGCGCGTCTTCTGCGTGACGCTGCTAATTTTCTCAACCTCAATTGTCACCGATAGTTTTCCGTTAGAAAACAAGCAAAGTGCGATCGTGACGCTAATCGGCGTGGGCCTACCGACGATATTTATCCCCCTCTGGGCCAAGCCCGTGGCGCTATCGCCTCGCAGCATGGTGCGATCGATGCTGCATTTTGTCATTCCCTCCACGCTCACCTTGACCCTGGTGGCACTGCTGGTTTACTTGCTGTTTTTGGTCAGCGCTGTCCTAGATTTATCGCCCTCCCAAGAATTAACGCAGCTAGACTACGCCATTCCTCGCAGCGCTCTAGTGGCCATTCTAATTATGGGAGAACTCTGTCTCATTCCCTTTCTGAAACCACCGACAACGGCTTGGGTGGGCGGAGAACCGCTGAGTGGAGACTGGCGCTACACCTTAATGGCGGTAGTGCTGCTAGGTCTATATGTCGTGATTGTGTCGGTGCCGCTGTTAAGCCAGTTTTTTGAACTTACCTCACTGAGTCTAAATAGCTATTTCTACATTGGCTTAGTCGCGTTGGAATGGTGCCTATTGCTGCGATTGATTTGGCGCAGTCGGCTGCTCGATCGCTTCTTGGGTGTAGATCTAAACTAGCTTGGGGCAAGGCTGGAACCCGGTCTAGCAAAGCCCTATTCCAAAATCCACTCTGATGTCCGATCGCCTAGGTCAATTGGAATACTGACCGCTTTCCCCAACCGGGGGCGATCGCTAGTTTGGTCAATATATTGCTCCACTCGAGCCGTGCAGCCCCAGGCATTGAGATACGTGGTCACGTCTTCTAGGTGCTCTAGGTACTCTGCTTCTGTCATTGGGAATGACGCTTGTTCTAGGTATTTCCACATCACCTGAAAAAAAATCTTCCCCTGAACTTTGCGCAACTGAACGTCAAACGATCGTCCCCACTTGGTTAGCAATAGCTGGTGCAGTTCCTCGCCCGTCATAGTCTCCTTTTGTTTACGTTTGTTTACAGAAACCACTCTCTTTTGCCTTGGTTTCACTTTGAGCACAGCAGAAGTGCAATAATACTTCTAGAAAAACTGTAAACCATTGCTGCTCAAGGCTAATGTCTCATATACCGAGCAGGGTTTAATTTATCAAAGTTCTTACCCCATTCGTTCAGTTCACACTATGGCTCAAGCTTCTGGACCGTCCGACGTGCCCGATTTGGGGCGTCGCCAATTTATGAATCTCCTCACCTTCGGGGCAGTAACGGGAGCAGGTCTTGGGATGCTCTATCCCGTGGTCAAATATTTTATTCCTCCCTCTAGCGGTGACGCAGGCGGCGGTGTAACTGCAAAAGATGCTTTGGGCAACCCCGTTGTCTTAAAAGACTTTCTGGCTAGTCATAGTGTCGGCGATCGCGTCTTGGCTCAAGGATTGAAGGGCGACCCGACCTATATTGTGGTCGAAAGCTCTGAGGCGATCGCCAACTACGGGATCAACGCTGTTTGTACGCACTTGGGTTGCGTGGTGCCGTGGAACGCCAGCGAAGATAAATTCATCTGCCCCTGCCACGGGTCTCAATACGACAGTGCTGGCAAAGTGGTGCGCGGGCCTGCCCCGCTATCGCTACCGCTAGCGCATGCAGACGTGACTGAAGCAGGCACCATTGCCCTCTCGACCTGGACGGAAACCGACTTCCGTACAGGCGAAGAACCTTGGTGGTCCTAAAGACGCTACTTGATCGAACGCTTTTGTTAAAATCCGCCGAAATCCTTTGTTTATTGAACCGCATAGCAATGAAATTCAAGGTTTGGTCATCCCATTTAGTCCGTCATACTCAGGCTATCTCTAGCGGCTTATTAATTGCTCTAGTCGCCACACTGTTTTTCTTCGCAGGCGACTTGGTCGTACCCCAATCTGCTGCCGCCTATCCCTTCTGGGCACAGCAAAACTACGCTAGCCCCCGCGAAGCCACCGGGCGGATTGTGTGCGCCAACTGCCATTTGGCCGCCAAGCCTACCGAAGTGGAAGTGCCTCAGTCTGTGTTACCCGATACGGTGTTCAAAGCCGTGGTCAAAGTCCCCTACGATACCAGTGCTCAGCAAGTGTTGGGCGATGGCAGCTTAGGAGCACTCAACGTCGGTGCAGTCATGATTCTCCCCGAAGGCTTCAAAATTGCTCCCGAGGATCGCATTCCTCCAGATCTGCTTGAAGAAGTGGGTTCTACAGCGTTGCTCCAGCCCTATAGCGATACCCAGCCCAACATTGTCATTGTCGGGCCATTGCCCGGTGACCAATATCAAGAAATTGTATTCCCAGTTCTGTCTCCCGATCCCAGCACCGACAAGAGCGTTTATTTTGGTAAATACTCGATCCATGTAGGCGGAAACCGGGGTCGTGGACAGATTTATCCCACTGGTGAAAAGAGCAATAATGCGGTTTACACGGCATCAGTCGCGGGCACCATCAGCAAAATTGTCAAAGCCGATGACGGCAGCGCCCAAGTAACCATTCAACCCGAATCAGGAGCGGCGGTGGTGGATGCGATCCCAGCAGGGCCAGCGCTACTTGTGTCGGAAGGGCAGTCGGTGGCAGCCGCAGAAGCGCTGACCTCGAATCCCAATGTCGGTGGGTTTGGCCAGAAGGATGTAGAAATTGTGCTGCAAAGCCCCAATCGGATTAAGGGTCTGATGGCATTTTTGGCGGCTGTGACGTTGGCTCAAATTATGCTAGTTCTAAAAAAGAAGCAGGTTGAGCGCGTTCAAGAAGCAGAAATGACGTTTTAGAAGCAGCTCCCATGACCACTGCAATCATTAATGAAACGGCTAGACGAGACTTTTTTACCTGTTTAGGGATCTGGCTGAGTCTGGAAGTGTTGGTGTTTGCAGTACTGCCACTGGCGGGGTTGACGCCGTTAAGTGGCGGGTTAATGCTTTGGTTTGTCGCTAGTCTGGCGCTAGGGATCGTTGGAGCATGGTTGCTGAGCTGGGGAGCGCGGATGCTGCTGAAATCGAGGCCGACGCCGACGGGCGATCGCCCCCGTCGTCGTGTGTTCCAGGCTCTACTGGGTCAGGTACTGTCCTGGTTTGGGCTGCTGGGGATCGCGTTTCCGTTACTGGTCATGAGCATTGAGATTTTCACCAATGTTTTTGCGACCTTAACCCGCTAGCCGCACGCAGCTACAGCTCAAACCGCTTAGCTTAAGAGCATAGTTGAATGCAAAACTGGCTTCTCCAATCAGGAGAAGCCAGTTTTTTATCTTTATATTTTTAATCTTTTTGAACCAGCTCGAGCTGCCGTTTGGATCAACTCCGAGCTGCTGTCATCTCTACGGGTCAACAGCCGTTGTTTTCAACACATCAATCATCATGCCTTCGCGAGCTAGGTGGGCGTGGCGAAATTGAGATTGAACTTCCAGCTCTACATGGTCTAGAAAGTCGTCTTCGTGAGACGGATCATGATGAAATATCACCATCGTTTTAACATTGGCGGCGATCGCGACATCAATCCCAAGCTGCCACGCATCAGACTGTTGCCCTGCGGCGGCGTCTGGGTCAAGATAAGCCTGTTCACCGTAGTCTGCATCGTAAATTAGCACATCGGCTTGTTGGGCTAGATACATCAGGCTCTGATCGACTTGAGCTACCCGATCAGGCGATCGCTCCGTATCGGTAGCATAGACCACTGAGTGCCCATCCCAGGTGATCCGGTAGCCTAGAGCGCCTGTAGGGCGATTTAGAACAACCGTTTCCACTGTTACGTCGTCGAG
>JAYUYI010000466.1:0-9471 GCA_043752545.1 Thermoleptolyngbya sp. | reverse complement strand
TTAACCATTAGCTTCTAGATATCAATATAGATCGAATGCGGGAGGGATGGAGTTGATGTAATCAAAATTTACTAACTCTAACTCGTTGATCCTGGCTCAGATTTGAAGTTGGAATTTAACTATGTCTTTAGTAGATTGTCATCCCAATTAAATCGATGAAATTTGATCTGGGCGAGAAACCTGTCAGAATTGAAAGGACGTTGTTCCTTCGGGTTGGCCTGTGGCACGAGTTTCCTTGGAAGGCATTACGCGGCGGTTTAATGCGACAACTGCCATCGAAGACATTACGTTTGACGTGCCGGACGGGCAGTTTTGGGTGATGGTGGGGCCATCGGGCTGCGGCAAATCCACGATTTTGCGGACGATTGCGGGGCTGGAAGCGGCCACGTCTGGCGATTTGTATATTGGCGATCGCCTCGTCAACGATGTGCCAGCCCGTGCGCGCGATGTGGCGATGGTGTTTCAAAACTATGCCCTGTACCCGCACATGACGGTGGCAGAGAATTTGGCGTTTGGCCTGCGGATGCGGCAGGCAGAACCTAAAACTATTCAAGGGCGTATTGAAACGGTGGCGCGATCGCTGGATATTGAGCACCTGCTCGATCGCAAGCCTCGGCAGCTCTCCGGTGGGCAGCAGCAGCGGGTGGCGCTGGGACGGGCGATCGCGCGTCAGCCTCAGGTGTTTTTACTCGACGAACCGCTGTCTAATTTGGATGCCCAACTGCGCGACGATACTCGCGCCGAACTAAAGCAACTGCACCAGCGGGTGGGCATTACTACTATTTATGTCACCCACGACCAGGTAGAAGCCATGACCCTAGCCGACCAAATTGTGGTGCTAAATCGGGGGCAGGTGCAGCAAATTGGCGATCCGCAAGCTATCTACACCCAGCCTGCCAACCAAATGGTGGCCACGTTTATGGGCAGCCCGCCGATGAACATTCTCAGCGCCCTCTACGACGGCAGCCAGTTTCAGATCGACCCGCAAACAATTCCCTGCCCAGCCCGCTTCCGCGCACCGCTACAGACGTATCAAGGGCAGCGCGTCAATCTGGGCATTCGGCCAGAACATCTCCAAGTGGTTCCAGCAGGCACAAGTCATCACATTGCAGTTGATGTGACACTAGTTGAACCGTTGGGGCGAGAAATTCTGATTCGAGCGCAGGTTCCAGCTAGCGATCGCACTCCCTCCTCCACCATCAGCATTCAGGTACCGCCCGACCTGCGCCCCCAAGTTGGCGATCGCCTGTGCCTGCAACTAGATGGCGATCGGCTATTTGTGTTTGACCCCGCCACGGGCGATCGCCTAGATCATGCCTAAGACTGGGATGATGCTTAGCCCTTGAAGCGTATCGTTACGAACCCAGCACTATGGGTTTGAAACAATCGGTTGCGATCCTATTTGCCACGTTAGTGATCCTCTGTGGCGCGGCTAGCCTGGGACTCTATCTCCAACAAACGCGGCTGATTTTCTTTCCCTCATCTGTAATTGAAACCACTCCAGGAGATTTGGGGCTGGTCTATGAGGAGGTATGGGTGCCTGTTGTGCGGCAACCTGCTGCCCCTCAGCCCAAACGGCTATGGCTAGTGCCCAATGCTGGCCACAACAATGTGGCAGACATTGCCGGGACAGAGTATTTCAAAGTGGTTGAGCAGTTTCTAGAAAAATGCCTCTCGCGGTAATTAGCCCGATGTGCACCTTGATCTAAAGTCTTGTGGGATGGGCGTCTCGCCCGTCCATCTTGGGCGGGCAAGATGCTCACCCCACGGGAAATCAAGGGTTTCAACGGTAAAGTTGCACATCGCGGTAATTAGCCTAAAAGGCATAGTTAATGCTGAAGTAAAACGCCCGATCTTGAGCATTTTCGCCGCGATCGCTGATGTCTACCAGCGGCAGGGCAAAGTCGAAGCGCAGGGTCAGGTCAGGCGAGGGGTCCCAGAGTAGCCCCAGCCCAATTCCGGCTAAAAATGAATCGTCTGGCGTAGCGGCAGGGTTGTCGCCATCATTCCACACGGCTCCCAAATCGGCAAACGGAGCGGCTTGAAAAATCGGGATACCCGATTCGTTGCGCCCCAGGGCAATCCGGTCTTCTACAGAAATGCGGAAGCCGTTATCTCCTAGACGGGCATTTTGGCGGAATCCTCGCAGCGATTGGCCACCGCCGATCACAAATTGCTCGGAACCGGGCAGCGGGTCGGGCGTCAGTTGCAGGTCGGCTTGCAAAATCAACAGGTGGTCGGAGCTGAGCACCTGCACCCGCTGCGCCTGCCCTAGCCAGCTGACAAACAGCCCGTCTGGTTCTGCCCCCGTGTCGGCACTTAATAGGCTGGTGCCAATGTTGAACTGCGATCGCAGCGCCCAGGCTCCATTGACATCGCGCAGCACCCAATCTTGTCCCAGCCCAATCACGGTGGTGGTGCTGTCGTCAATTTGAAAGTCGTTGAAAAACGCATCGCCATCGCGGGTGGTGAGTCCGAGCGAGAGGGCAAATTCTTCGCGGGGCGATCGCCGCAACGGTTGCCGAAAACTCACCTCATATTCATCGGCATTACCCGAAATGTCTTGACCAGCAAATTCTGGGTCGGTAATTTCATAATCTGTGGGCGATGCGCGCAGTTGCAAGGTGCCGTTGAGTGGGTTCAGCGGGATGCGGTAGCTGAGGTCATAGATTCGAGAGCCGCCTGTGGTAGAGCGGTAATGCTGCGCCGTCACCTGATCGCCCCAGCCCGTCAAGTTGCGGTAGCTGAGCACCAGCCCCAGCCGCTCTGATCCCACACTCGGCGGCGAAAAGTTATCGACGCTGACGTTGCCCGAAAAAGGATTGGACTCTGTCACCCGCACGGTGAGAATGCTCTGTCCCAGCCCAGTTCCGGCTCGCAGACTGGCTTCCACGTTGTCAAACAGCGGATCGAGGCGCAGCAGCCGCAGCTGGTCTTCCAAATTTGCCTGGTTCAGCGGCGTGGTGGCACCCAGCGCTACCCGACGGCACACATAGTTGGGATTAGTTTGCTCTGCGCCCTGAATTTCGATAGCTTCCAGACTGCCTTCAATCACCCGAATTTGAATTACCCCGGCGGTGACCACTTGGTCTACCAAAACGGCTCTAGAGGTGAGATAGCCCTCATTCAAGTACAGCTGGGTAATCTGGTCGGCAATGGTGCGCAGCCCTTCAAGGGTGAGCGACTGGCCTGCGGCGGGTTGGACAATCGGCGCAAAATCTTCGGCGTCAAACACCGTACTGCCCACAACTTCAATCCGCTCAACTGCAATTTGCACCGATTCATCACTGGGCAGCGGTGTTCCAGTTGGGATTGGAACTGGGGCAGGCGAGGGCGGCGTAATTACCGGAGCCTGTTCGGCGGGTGCCACCGGGGCGGGCAGCGGGGCGGGCTGGAGGAAGCGATCGCGATCGGGTTCGACCGGCGACAGGTTCGGGCGCAGCGTTTGACTCAGCACTAGAGGTTCAACTTGCAACGGTTCAAAGCAATCTTGCTCAACAGGCGCTTCAGCATTGGATGCTACATAGCCAGAAGCCGCACGAGTAGGAAATGCATAATCAGAAGCCGCATAAGCAGGAGCCGTATACAGCAACAGCCCCACAAACCCCAGTTTGCGCCCAATATCGGCAGATCCTAACCTCCCAATCTTCAAATTCCAGACCATATCACCGTTCCTCAGCCACACATCGCAACATCGCCATCATAGTCAGGCTGAGACAATTTTTTGAAGATTAATCAGGATTTTTAACTAGATGGGAATAAAAAGGCAACTTTTGGCGGAAGACAGGCGCTAAACCGCAGGTGAACCACTGACCAATTCTTGCAGCACGGACTCGACCGATCGCGGCTGCCAGCCTAGCTCATGCTGTGCCTTGGCGCTATCGACCCGAACGCAGCGATCGTACAAGTAGTGCACCCGTTCGCGGCTGATGGGGGGCTGCCAGTGGAACAGGCGACCGATTGGTTCGAGCAGGTTGCCCACCGCACGCACTAGGGGTTCGGGCAGCTCGGCGGGGGCGGCAACGCCAGAGGCTTGGCTGAGCAGGGCAAACATATCGCGGGTGGTCAGCTCTCCGGCAGAAATGATGTAATGGGCACCTCGGGGCGCTTTTTCTGCCGCCAGTAGCATGGCGCTTACCAGGTCATCTACATGCACAATCCCAGTGATGCGATCGCCCCCCGCCCACACCTTGAGCTTGCCCTGGAGAAAGGTTTGCACCACGGGGCCAAAGTGCGGATCATCGACGCCAAAAATGCCCGATGGCATAAGGCTAACCACATCAAACCCTTCAGCCGCTGCTTGATCGACTAGCTGCTGTGCCTTGTACTTAGTCACATCGTAGGCAGAGGAAAAACCCTGTTGCGTGCGTTGAAACGTTTCATCAATCACCGTTCCCTGGGTGTCGCCGTAGATGCCAATGGTGCTGCAATAAACCAGCTTGGCCACCTTTGCCGCTCGGGCAGAGCCCAGCACCGCCCGCGTGCCGTCTACGTTGACGGTTTCCATTCGCACCGCGTCTACAATGCCAAGTTCCACGTAGGCCGCTAGGTGAAACACCGTGTCCACGCCCTGCATGGCGGTCGTTAAGGCTTGGCGATCGCCCACATCCCCGTAGACATACTGCACCGCACAATTAGCCAGCCGCGACAGGTCGCTAGTCTGGCGCACCAGCACCACAACTTGATCGCCGCGTTGCAGCAGCGCTTTGACCAAATGGGAGCCTGTAAATCCGTTTGCGCCAGTGACCAATGCTTTCATGAACCGTTCGATTGCCAGTAAATAGGAGGGTTTAACGTAGAGGATGCTTTAAAAGTGATTGGCTGTATTTTAGGGCATCAATTGATCCCCCCTGACCTCCCTTAAAAAGGGGGGAACCGGACTCAAAGTCCCCCTTTTGAAAGGGGATTTAGGGGGATCGAAGTCGTTTTGATATCAGCAGCAAGACTTTTAAAACATCCTCCAAGACCACATTCATCCTACAGTCAATGGTACCTAGTGCTGATATATCTCATACCATTCGTTTGGCGGTTTGATATCTAAATATCCAACAGCATCAAATTGCAAAATCAAATTGCAAAATCAAAATCAAATTGCCAGATGTTTCAGGTGTTTATGGTTATACATCAACTTGTCTGCTGTTGCCAGCATGTGTTCTAGTGACACATTTTCTGTGCTTGCGCAACACTGAACCCCTGCACTCATCGACAATTGATAGGGACGGCTGCACGCTTGATTGAACTGAGTGATAGTGGTTTGCAGTCGGGCACCAAAGTCATTGGTAACGTTATTGGCGCTCTCTAAGCAAGCAGAAAAAAAGACCACAAATTCATCCCCTCCCAAGCGAGCGACAATATCGGCCTCGCGAAACGTTTGCTGCAACAGTTGGGCAGACGCAACAATGAGGTGATCGCCGATTTTGTGTCCTAACGTGTCGTTAATCAACTTCAAGCCATCAATGTCGGCAAATAAAACACAACACGAAGTTTGCGTACGCTGTCCCGATTTCAATTGTTGCTCTGCCAGTAAAAAAAATCCGCGTCGATTGTAAAGCCCTGTCAGCTCATCAGTCAGCGATAGTTGCCTGATGACGGCTTCAGCTTTCAGTCGCTCGGCAATTTCTTGCTCCAAGCGTTGATTTTGCTGCATCAACAGCAGCTGTTGCTGTTGAATTAGCAGTTGATGCTTAACGCGCATCAAGACTTCCAGCTCTTGAAAGGGCTTGGTAATATAGTCTTGCCCACCGATTTCAAAGGCGTGCATCTTGTCATTAATGCAATCGCAGGCACTGATAAAAATAACGGGAATGGTCGCTGTGACTGGCGATGCCTTTAGCTGTTGGCAGACATCGTACCCATTCATGTCTGGCATTGTAATATCGAGCAAAATCAAATTGGGTGGATCACGCTGGATTCCCTGAAGCGCCATTTTGCCGCTGAGCGCTTTCCGCACCAAGTAGCCTTGAGTTTCCAAGATTTTGGTTACCAGCCGCAAGTTATTGGGGGTATCGTCTACGATCAAAATAGTGACCGGATCGGGAGGGTTGAGTAGGCTCACAATCGATTTATTCCTTAGTCGTCACGCTGAGCTTCTGTTAAAGTTGCGATCGCTTCCAGTTGGAAGTTATCGACCAAAAAGGTCATCGCTTTAAACAGTTTCTGCTCTTTTGAGGGAATTAGCGCCATCAGATTCCGGATTTTGCTGTCATTTAAATCTAGAGTGGCCTCATGCACTTGATCGATCCACTCTAAAGACATGGCGTTCAGATCTTGTCTTTGGAGCGGCTGCCGCACTGGAGGCGCTGGAGCGATCGGCGGCTGATCGGCATAGCCGTATTGCACTCCCAAATGACGAGCCAGGATCTCAAACAGGTCAGTTTGATTAAATGGTTTGGAGAGATAGTCATCGCAGCCTGCTTCTAAGCTAGCTGTGCGATCGTCTTGAAAAGCATAGGCTGTAAAGGCGATGATTTTTACACCTCCATCCCGTCCTCTCTCCTGTGCTCGAATCTGCCGGGTTGCTTCGTAGCCATCCATGATGGGCATCTGGATGTCCATGAAGATCAAGTTTGGCTGCCATTGTTGCCATTGGGCGATCGCGTCTACGCCATCCTTGGCAAGATGAACCTCAAAGCCAATTGGCTCCAACAATATTTGCAAAAGCTGTTGATTTTCAAGTGTGTCTTCAGCGACCAGAATCCGACAGATGGGTTGCCCTGGCTTCAAACTAATGACCCGAGGAGCGCTTTCCGGTTCAATGTGATCCAGTGTGGCTGCCTGGTGCAGACGCACGGTACAGGTAAAGGTTGATCCCTGATTGACCGTACTTTGAACGGTAATATTCCCGCCCATTAGACGCGCAAACCGCCTGCTAATCGATAGCCCCAACCCGGTTCCCTGGGCATGACGGCCTTGCTCGGTTTGGATGAAGGCTTCAAAAACCGCATCCCAGTCGCCCCGATCAATCCCACATCCTGTATCTTTGACGATGAATGAGAGGGGGAGTTGACGACCGGGTGACGGGAAACGATTTGCCGTTCCAGTTAGTGTGATTTTGACCTGGACGGTGATGCTACCCTGCGTCGTAAATTTGATGGCATTACTAATCAGGTTGATCAGAATTTGCCGCAATTTTGGTTCATCACCGCAGAGATAATCGGGCATGTCCGGCGCTGTCTCAAACGAGAGGGTTAGCCCTTTTTGAGCGGCTTTGAGGGCAAACAGCTCTTGCTGCGATCGCAACAAGTGATGAAGGCTGAAGCGGCTTTCTGCTAAAACTAGCTGCCCTGCCTCAATTCTAGACATCTCTAGCACATCATTGATCAATTCCAGCAGATGTTCCCCACTGTGGTTAATGATATTGAGATACTCCTGAAATTCAGTGGGAGTATCGGAGTCATGGCTCATCACCTGGGTAAACCCAAGGATGGCATTCAAGGGAGTCCGTAATTCGTGGCTCATGTTTGTGAGGAACTGGCTTTTAGCCCGATTGGCGATCTCGGCTTGCTCGGCGGCTTGCTCTAACTCGATTTGAGAAAACTCCAGCACTGCCAGCATTAAGGTGTTTCGCATCATCCGTGCCGCTTCAATTTCTGGCGGTTGCCAGGGGAGTGCGGTTTCTCGCACGGTTTCTTGCCAGAGGGCAAAAGAGTTGCGTGGGGTCAATCGCTGTGCTCCAGCGGCATCGACCACGACAGCCGAGCGCGGATCACCCGCCCAGTTAACCGCCTGAAGTTGCTCTGGTCTAAACCACAGGATGTGATAAGACTTTTGTTGCAACACGATGGCGATCGCCAGAATACCGCTCGCCGTTTCCTTGAATGCTTTGGCGGCTAGATAGACTTGAGAGAGGCAGCCGGTTAGATAGATTTCCTGCTGACGCAACTCTGGCAACGAGGTTAGAAGAGCCTGCACATCGGTGAGCGAAGGAGTGCGACCAAGCAATGAAATCTGTTGATCTAGGACGATCGCCGCCCCCTCTGCATGAACCAGATCGAGCAATTGATTGGCATTGTGGATCAACGTCTGCTGGATAAAACTGGGGTCATGCAGGAATGCTTGTTGCAGATTGTCCTGAATAGTCCTAACCAAGCCGCGATAGCGGCTCAATGTCTTCTCTTGTTGACGTATCAGTTCGAGCGAGGCAAGCTGTCCTAAGAATTCGCAGATTTTGCGCGTCTCATAATCCACCAGCCTAGGGCTGTAATGGTGACAGGCAATGAGTCCCCACAGGTGGTTGTCGTCAATCACTGAGATGGTGAGTGATCCCGCAACCCCCATATTTTGTAAGTATTCGATGTGACAAGGGGATACTGCCCGCAACACACAGTCGCTTAGATCTAACGGTTGCTCGTTGATAGACGGGTCGGCTGTTGACACCAGCCCCACTGCCGGGTCGTTGACATTGGGAATTTGCCGTACCCAGTTGCGCAGAAACAGTTTACGGGCAGGGGCAGGAATATCGGTCGCCGGATAATGCAGCCCCAAATAGCTGTCTAGATTGCTCTCTTTTACTTCTGCGATGACTTCGCCATGTGCATCGGCGGCAAAGCGATACACCATCACGCGATCGAAGCCTGTGATTGCCTTTATCTCTGTGGCAAGTGCTTGAGCTAAAGCGGTCAGGCTGCTGGTGTGACGCAGGCTAAGAGCTGCCACTTGCAGTCGATGGTAAAACTGGACGGAATGCATGCTCTCCTTAGGAGTCGAGGGTTCCAGTTCCAGGATGAGGGCGTCCGCCGTGCGATGTAGAGTGCTTCTAAAGGTGTGTGCCTGCGCTGCTAACTCAAACGGATTACCGTGTTCTAGGTCGTCTTGCAGCAGGGCGTCAGTCATGCGTTTGACCTGTATGCCAGAAAATAGACATTGTAGGGGGTGCCCCAGCAGTGCGGCTACAGAAATACCAAAAAATTGTTCCACATTTTCACTGACCTGCAAAATTTTGAGGTGTGGCTCTTGCAGCTTGAATAGGACTCCATGGGGTTGGATATAGCCTGGAGAGTACACAGATGCTTCACTACAATCTTCCAGAGCCGTCAAAGATGAGGGAGTAAATTCTGATAGATCAATAGCCGGTAAGGGGTTCATTGTAGGGATAATATGTTTGGAAATCGAAACGACTATTTCAGACCACAGAGCACTTTAGAGTGAAAAACGGCTGTGAAGCGGGTACACAATTTGCTCAAACTGGACGGGCTCTGCAAGGTTCTTCAACGCTGTCTTAGTTGGAGAAAGATTGACAAGTAATTGTGATGGAAAGTTCTGCGATCGCGTAGTCGTTAGCGAAGCCCGGAGCCGAGTGACGGTAACTAGCCACCCGGCAGCGAGTATCCCATATGTATATTGCTCGCCCAATCGGCTAGCCGCGACAGGTCATGAGTTTGACGCACCAGCGCCACACCCTGAGCGCCACGGGGCACCGCCTTGACTAGATGGCAGCCTGTAAATCTGTTTTCGCCAGTAAGCAAGACGTTC
>JAYUYI010000465.1:0-3930 GCA_043752545.1 Thermoleptolyngbya sp. | reverse complement strand
AAAGGAAACGCTTCATGGGGAAAGGGAGCCAGAGGGAGACAGAGGGCAAAGCAGGTAGCAGCGGGTTAGAAATCGATTCGTCCCGTCGTTAACAGTTTATAGCCACCGACCAACGACATAAACGCTAGGAAGAAATTCCATAGACTGGTAGGGCGCAGCATCACCCCGCCGCTCAAAAACACCAGCACAATGCCCAAGCCCACCAAAATCCAGCCCATATCTCTGGAGCTACGGCTGCCAAACAATAGGGTAAATGACCCAGCAATGAGAGCCACCACCGAACCCGTAGCGGGTAAATTTTGCCACCAGAAATAAGACGTTTGAGTCGTGAAAAAAATGTTTTTGCCTAGAAAATAAATTCCTGCAATCACCAGAGCTAGCCCCAAAAACTTGATCAAAACTCGCATAGTGTCTCAGATAGTGGTTTAGAAATCGGTTGAGGAGGTGTTATCTATATACTTCCCGGTTTGAGCACAACTTTCCGGGGGTGTGCGCCCAATCTATGAGTCTGGGTACAAGTCAGGTCACACGCTTACCTCTGCCTGTGGCACAATAATCCGTACTGTCTGCCGAGATTGAGAAATTTTATGACGATTCATCCCACCCTACAAACTGCCTTTGACCACCAAACGGCGCTGAAGGTGATCAGTGGCTTAACCAATTTTGAACGCGATCGCGTTTGTGCCATTGTCCGCGCTGCCGATCAGGGCGGTGCCACGTTTGTGGATATTGCGGCACAGCCAGAGTTGGTGCAACAGGTGCGATCGCTAACCCAATTGCCCATTTGTGTATCGGCAGTGGAAGCAGAGGCGTTTGTCCCCTGTGTAGCAGCGGGTGCCGACCTGATTGAGATTGGCAACTTTGATGCGTTTTATGCTCAAGGGCGACGGTTTGAAGCTGCTGAGGTGCTAGAGTTGACCCGTCAGACTCGGGCGCTCTTGCCCCATGTGACGCTGTCTGTAACGGTGCCCCACATTTTGCCCTTAGATCAGCAGGTGCAATTGGCTGAACTATTGGTCAGTGCCGGAGCCGATATCATTCAAACAGAAGGCGGCACCAGCAGCGCCCCCACCCATGCCGGTGTGCTGGGGCTGATGGAAAAAGCAGCGCCAACCTTGGCCGCTGCCTACGAAATTTCGCGGGCTGTGCGAGTTCCCGTTCTGTGTGCATCGGGCTTGTCAAATGTCACCGCTCCGCTGGCGATCGCCGCTGGTGCCGCTGGAGTTGGCGTGGGTTCTGCCATCAACCAACTCAACAGTGAAGTGGCCATGGTCGCCGCTGTCCGCAGCATTGTTGAAGCGTTGAACGTTAAACCGTTGAATACTGGGTCGAATACTGGGTCGAATACTGGGTTGAATCCTGGCGGACGCGATCGCCTGCACCGCTAAACAGCGTTCTCTCCCCAATCAACCGTAGGGGCATGGCACTGCCATGCCCTTCTGTCACATCCGTCCGCATGATTCCAGCTCACTCCACACCTCTACTCCACACCTCTACACACAGTTCAACCAGCTATGCAGATTCGGGTTCAGACATTCATCGTTAACAAACGAGTTCCGCTCACGATTAGTCGCGGCACCACCACCCAAAGTACAAATGTCTGGTTAACCTTAGAACACGACGGGATTACAGGCTGGGGGGAAGCGTCACCGTTTGAAGCTGGCAGAACCCCGCAAACCACGGCGGCGATCGCCCAAGCTCTGCACTATTTGGCTCCCCAATTAATCGACCTCACGCCATACGATCGCCAACAGATTGACGTGGTTGTGGCCGATCTAAAGCTGCCTTCTGCCGCCCGTACGGCTCTCGACTTGGCCTTGCACGATTGGCTGGGGAAGCGATTAGATTTACCGCTCTGGCAACTTTGGGGGCTAGATCGTCGTCGCATTGTGCCAACATCGGTGACGATTGGCATCAACACCCCAGATGCTGCACAGCAGCGGCTGCGCGGTTGGATTGAATTTACAAGAGTGCGTGCTGTCAAAATTAAACTCGGTAGCCCGGCGGGGTTGGAGGCCGATCAGGCCATGTGTAGCGCCGTGCTCAAAGATGTACCCGATGGGGCAAAGGTCAGCGTAGACGCCAACGGCGGCTGGGATTTGGCCGGGGCGATCGCCATGAGCCACTGGCTAGCCGATCGCGGTATCACCTATCTGGAACAGCCGCTCGCTCCTGGTAACGAGCCAGACCTGCTACCGTTATATCAAGCCTCGCCGCTGCCAATTTTTGTAGATGAAAGCTGCTTCAATAGTGCTGATATTCCTGCCCTAGCCGATCGAGTCCATGGCATCAACATTAAGCTAATGAAATCGGGCGGGCTGAGCGAAGCGCTGCGGATGGTGCATGCGGCTCAGGCTCACGGGTTACAGCTGATGTTTGGCTGCTATTCTGACAGCACCCTAGCCAATACTGCCGCTGCCCATTTGGCTGCCTTTGCCGACCATTTAGATTTGGATAGCCATCTCAATTTGCTAGACGATCCGTTCACGGGTGCGACGATGCAAGACGGCTGCCTAGTGCCAACAGATTTGCCAGGATTGGGGGTAGGACGCACATCCGTTGCGTCTCTGCAAGGACGTTAACGGATGACATTATCTAATGACAGTAACAATCACTATTAACCGTTCTGCGGCACATGCCAGGATACACTAGGGGTCTAACGCTTACACCCCCCTTGGATGCTCCAGCAACTCTTCGCTAAGGACGGTCGCCCCTACCAGCTCTCTATCTTAGAAACAGACTCTCATATTTTTCTCAAACTGCATCATCATCAGCTACTGGTAGGCGAAGCCAAATGCGTCTGGGAAGCGGCTCAGACGTTGCTGTTAGGAGATATTGCGATCGCCAACGCCGTAATTCCACAACCCACAGACGACTTTAGCGTCCTGATTTCTACACTGCCCGGTGGTCAGCCCAAACCCATTAACTATCGCCGTCGGGGGCTAGGGTCTGCCCTGCTCAAGTCTTTGATCCATCATGCCCTCACCAGAAATGCCCAGCAACTCTACGGCAATGTGTTTGAGCAAGATGTGCAAAATAATCCGAAGTTACTGCACTGGTATCAAAAGCACGGGTTTGAGATTCGGGAAATTCCAGTGGGCGATCGCGAAGATATTGTCGCCCATATTCATCTAGATTTAAATCCTTTGTCTTAGTCTTCGCAGACCCGCGTGGGAGATGTTTGGCTGAAGCTGCGATAATGTGCCAGATATTGCTCTAGCGCCATCATCTGCGACCCATTGACGCTGTAATACATCCACCGCCCCGCTTGGCGCGCCTGCACCAGTTCTGCGTCTTTTAGCACCTTCAGGTGGAACGATAATTTGGACTGCGGCGTGTGCAGCAAATCGCACAAATCACACACACAGAGTTCTTGCGATCGCAGCAGTTCCAATATTTTTAGACGCAGCGGCTCCGATAGAGCCTGAAAGCCTGCGGTAATTAGCAGGGATGGGACTGTAGAGCGATCTGCCATCAAATTTGATTGAACAATATTCCCCAGTTTACTGCCTGCTGCCTGCGGTTGGCTGCCTGTAGAAGCGAGGCAAATAGAAGCGAGGCAAATTGGGATTACTGAATCAGGGTTTCTAATATACTAGTGCCCAGATAAATATAGGCAGCGACAATCAGTGCGGCAGTGGGCAGCAATGCGACCAAAAAATGTCTGTACTTCACTGTCGTTAACCCCACCGCATAGCTCACAATATCTTGCGCAAAAGGCATGATCAATGCAATATAAAAAATGCTGTGGTGGCTTTTGAGATTGCCAATAAATTGATCTAGTTCATTTAAGTGTTTTTTGCTCACAAACCGGGTGACAGCCTGTCGCCCTAGCTGCCGCGAAATCCAAAAGTTGATGCTGCATCCCAATACAGACGCGCCATAGCTCAGCCAAAAGCCAGCCTCTTTGCCAAATAAGACCCCGCCTAA
>JAYUYI010000464.1:0-9524 GCA_043752545.1 Thermoleptolyngbya sp. | reverse complement strand
TGTGGGGCCTCACGCCGTCACAACGTATAAATGGTTGGCGATCGCCGTCAATCAGGGCGGTTTAATTTGCCAAGAAGCCTTTTCTACAAAAGCGGAAGTTTTAGCAATCCGCCAACTAGGTTGGTTTAGGAGCAGTCCTGATTTCACAGTTCACACCTATCAACTTGTGGCTTGAGAGAGCCGGAATGTCCACCACTCAAGGCATCCCGGCTCTTTAACGTCGATTCAACGACGGCTTTCTCGAAGCGTCATAACCTGCGAGATAAAGTCTTCCTTCCCATCGTGCCAAACCGCGATCGTAACTGGAAAAACAAGGTCTAGACTCAAGAAATCTCCCTCTCCCTTCTTGATGTCCTTTTCATCTACCGCATAAATGCGGGCGACTTCTACCCAATCACGGATCGGAATTGAGCGAACGACATTTTGCAAAGCGTTTGATTCAAAAAGAATGAAGACTCGCGTATTCAGCCTGATCTCTTGCTCGGACACCTGCTTAATCAAAGATTGCCTCAGCTCCGGATCACCATCAAGCCGTTTGGCTAAGGCTTCTGATGGTCCGCTATGGGGGCTGCCGCTTCTAGACCAAATTTTATTGAGCGAGGGAGTCATTTTTCATAAATCCTTGGGCTGCTCTCCGCCAGTTCGATCGTGGAATCTTGTTTTGGGTGCTTGATACCCTCCAAAGCGCCGTTAATCTTAATCAACAGTGTTTTTAATCCCTGATCGGGAGACAGGTGTTTGATTGCTCCTAAGTTTGGGAAAAAAGCATTCGCAACTAGCTCGTGATGTCCTAATTTCAAGTGAGTTAGATAATCTTTGGGTCCCAGAGTGGAGGCGATCGCAGCGATCAGATCGCTGGGAGACACCACGATGGAATGAATGCCGATTCTTATGGCTAATTTAGAGTTAGGTAATTTTTGTAACAGCATAATTTAATGACCTCAACAGAATAGTTGACCATCTTGTTGAGATTTAGCATATTCTGCATCAATAAACCGAGTCTCGTGAGGATGAAATTAGCCGATCTAGGTTCAGGGGCACATTGAGGGTCAACCGCCCCTTAAACTTGAAATGCTAGAGCGCGAGTTAGCTGCTCGGCAAGACCGGCCACGACCTACACCCCGCACAGCCATGATAGTTTTTGAGCAGATTAACGAACTCGTTAATCTAGAGCCGACAAAATTTTCCTCCAAGCCGCCCGAAGACCAAGGCCTCACCATTTTTTATGCCAATCGGCATTGGCAGACCGAACAACCGCAGGACGCGATCGCTTGGTACAAGTCGCCCAACAAAAACGCGGTGAGCGATCTCCAGCTGCAAGCATTTTTGCAAGAATCCATCGCTCAACACAACTGGGAATATGATGTAGGGCGACATCTTGACCAGAACCGCCAGCCCTACTATCTAGCGACGATTCATGACGTGCCAGGGCTGATCAGTCAAGGCGACTCAGAGATGACGGCACTCTTAGGCGTGTACCTGATGGCGGTCAAAACATTGTTAATCCCCCTAGAGGGGCAGCCCATATGAATTTAACCCATGACAAATTAAGCGGTTGGCTCCGGCATCTAGATGATGCTCCGGTTGAGTGCGACGGCATGGTTCACTTGCTTGCGAATAAGCTTCGCAAGCGCCAGATTCCCTTTCAAGCCAAGCAAGGGATGTGCGAATTTCAAGGCAAAACAGTGACTCCACACTTCTGGATTGTGGTTGATCGCTGGACGATCGACTATCGGCTGCAAATGTGGCTTGGCTGCAATCAACACATCCCGCATGGCGTGTTTCAGGCAGATCTCTATCCTAGAGTCCTCTACAGTGGCAGCGATCTTGATCTTCCCGTGCTCCCTCAATGCGTCTACGACGTACTAATGCTCTAGATGCTTGCCAATCTCTAATTGCTCCACGCAGGCTGCTGGCACAACACGGGTCAAGCCGTCTTTAAAAAGCCTGCGACTAGAGGCGCAGGCTGAAAAAGGTTCCTAAAAATCGTTCGCGTCGGGGGTGATGGACAAGTTGTCCATAACATCAATTGCAGTTTAGCTTGCTGTTGAAATTGCGGCTCGGCTGTTAGCCGTTCTGAACCGAGCAAGTGGACCGCCATAGGCATGAATGCCTCGGCTAATGACTTCATAGCTACCAACTATGAAGTCATTGCCAAACAAGGCTTTAATGTAGAGCAGATGAGCACTGCGATCGCCCTCAAAAAAGATCAGCCAGTAGCCATCGGTGTAAGCGGCAACCAGCGATTGGATACCCAGCGAATCATTGTCAACAGCATACAGCGCATCAATGGGAGCGCCCACGTCTTGAGCCAGTACATCTTTCTGAGCACTGGTCAAAACCAGTGCAGGGGTAGCGTTTTGCATAAAACCAGTCCAATGGTAAATGTAAGGGGAAGCAGTAATTAGTATTGAGGAGCCGACAGTTCAGAAACAATGTCGATCGTCACCACGTTTTCAGGCAGTCGGTACTTCTCTGCCGGATGTCCGTAGAGAGAAATCCCCCCAAACAATCCCCGCAGAGTCGTTTGCAAGGAGCCAAAGATGGCACGGAGAAACTGCTGATGTTGGGCAAAAGAGCCATCTAGGAAAAAGATGTAATGCCCCGTATAGTAGCCGTCCACCGCCATGAGTTCCCGACTTAAGACTTCACCCTTAATGAGGTAAATCGGGTCGGTGCTGAGATTGATCCCATATTTCTGCAACACATTGACCTGTTCGCTTTGCAGGTGCAGGTTAATCACTGTAGACATAAAAAAACCAGTAACTATCGCTAGTATCCCCCGCATTTAGGCAATCTCCACATTTTTTGAACCCATCATGCCAATCACTGCAAAGTCCAGAAATGACCCTAATTCAAAAGCAAATTTAATCTATGAACAAAAAAACTTGTCCATTTTGCGGAGTGCTTTTTGAGCACAAAATCCGCACTTTCTGTACTCAACGGTGCGCTACAAGTAGCAGCGTCCAGGCTTGGGGTTATATTCTTTGGGAACCCGACGCTGAGGCGTATCTTCACGTAATTTCGGGCACCGCCCCAACTCACCTCTTGATTCAAACGTTCAATCAAGTCGCGGCAAGGGAAGGATGGTCGCAGCGCACCTTGTTTGGACTACGAGCCAAACTCAAGAAGCTATCCTTATCAATGAAGGCAACTGAAGACGGTTGGGGCATGGCCACCCTCGCCAAGCTTTTAAACATTTCATACGATCGGGTTCAATTGTGGGCAAAACGCGGACTGAAGTCGAAGAAAGTTGCCACCAATATTCGATCTATCTTTCAAAAAGACCTCAAAGCATTTGCTCAAGCACATCCTGAGCGAATGCGAGGGATTGAGTTTGACCGATTGAGCTACGCGATCGACGACGATATACTTGCCCGACAAATTGTTAACCTGAAGCCACCGACTAGAGGCTATCCGTGTAAAATCCAGCGGCTGGATACGCTAGAAATTTATCCTTCCAAGAAGGCTGCTGCTCACGCTTGTTTTCTGCATCCTTCTAGCATCAGTATCGCGATCGCCCTAGATAGACCCGCAGGTGAAATTCGGTTTCGCGTTCTTGAATCGACCAAAGGCCTTTAACGGAACTCGCTATCCCTCCCTACCCTCAGCGAAGCGGAGTAGTTTATTGTGGTACGAGGTGCGAAACTTCACCCTGCACGTTGTCAAGATTAAGAGCGCCAAGCGGATGAAAATTCAACTGACTTCCGACTTTTCAGATTTCTACGATCACTGGTTTTGCGGCGCTTACGAGAAGCCCAATCGCACCTTCGATCGGGCTTCTCGCACCACCATGAGCAAGCGTCAACAGTTTCAACTGCTGCAAGAGATGGGGTTTAACGTGCCCTCGCATGGAACGGTGACTGAAGTGGTTGAGCGGCTGGCTGGCACGCAGCAGGAACAGTCCCCGCCACTAACATTAGTCGGCTATACCGATGAGTTTGCCCATGCTGGAGAGGGCAAAATAATTCGCGCCTACTACTACCTGATTTCTGAGCAGCCGCACCTCTATTGCTCAGAATTTATCCCTACCAGCGAAGACACCACGATCTCCATTTCTTATCGACTGCTTCAAGTGGGCGATCGGGCTTGGTGGCTGAAATATGAAGGTCGCGGCAGTTGGATGTCCAATCATGCGCCTGACGTAACCGTTGAAGTGCTGCATGAAGCACATGGCTTTTGGGATACGGGTGAAGAGATTCGACCGAAGCAGTATCCGCTATTCGCAATCGATTTCGTGGTTCCCGTCGGCAGCGAGAAAAAGTTGGCAATCGACTTCAATACTGCACCCGGCTTAAAGCAAACGGGGATGGAGGAGATTCTCTCCGCGAAGGAATGTTATGAACTCATTGCAGAGTGGATGCTATTGTAATGCTAGAAAGTCAATTCCTTGAACTCCTCAAGCAGCTATCGATTAAAGTTCCAAATCGATGCACCCTCAAACAGGATGAGTCGCACTACTACGAACTCTATTACGATGATTGCTGGCACTTCTTCGATCCCAATCCTTCTTGGGAGCACCGGGGAGTCTTATTTCAGTTCGTTGCCGAAATTATTGATGCCGAAAAATTACACATCACTTTGCACAAGAGCGGGGACGGATGGGACGCGGTTGTTGCCGCCCCGGATGATCCAGCGATCGACTGCTTGACCCCAGTTCACGATCAAGAAGTCTCGATCGCGCTCCTCAAAGCGTATTTAGCTAGAAAATAATAGTCGCCGATACCTCAGGAGCAGGCATTTATGGGAGAAGCAAGACGACGGAAGCTCAAAGATCCAACCTTTGGAAAGATATCTCAAGACATGATTAAGGCCGGCAACGCATTCAAAGAATATTTTATGCAGTCCTATCAAAGGAAGGGGCGAGGCTGCTGGCTCAGCAGTTCAGAGCAGGACAATCGGTTACATTACGTCACGCCAAAGATTCTTGAAGGGGTCTTTGGTCAAACGATTCGAGACTTCGATGTCAACGCTTTAGATCGGCTTCGTCAATTGATAGCGACTTACGACCCAGAAGCAGAAGCGCTGCACGTCCACCTGCTGCCAGACCCCGCCACTCCAGGTCTAGTGAAGGTAGAGATAGTGGATTTTCCACTCTTCCTAATTGATGTTGAAACAGGTGTGAACCCACGATCGCGGGAGATGTTTCGGCGAATGCTCTGCATGGGCGGACTTGATGTGGTGGACGAATACAAGTCCCTCAAGAGTTAAGATTGATGGGACTAATTATTGTGGATGGGACTAATTTGGCTCATCGCGCCTATTATGCTCTCAAAAACACCCAACACGGTATTCCAATCAGCCCAAAAGGAGTACCCATTGCCAGTTGCAGCAGTGTTTTACAATCGCTGCTGACCGTCGTGCAGGAGCATAATGCCAGCCATCTAGCCGTCGCATTCGACAATGCTTACCCGACTTTTCGCCACGAGCTTTATCCGCAGTACAAATCAGGGCGAAAGGAGAAGGAGGATTTATTAGTTCGAGACATCCAGACCCTGCAAACCCTGCTGATTGAAGCTGAAATCGGAATCGTTGCTCCGATCGGATACGAGGCGGACGATGTAGTCGCCACTTTACGAAAGCTTGCCCCCGATCTGCCAGCGTTGATTTACAGCAACGATCGTGACCTGTGGCAGTTAATCGATCAAACCACAACTGTTTTGTGTCCTTCTAAGGGGAAAATTACGCCAGATGGCGTACAGAAATTTTGGGGCATCAAAGCGGAGCAAGTGACCGACTATAAAGGGTTAAGAGGGGATAGCACCGACAATATCCCCGGCGTTCGAGGCATTGGCAAGAAGTTAGCAGGTGAATTACTCAGCAAATATGAGAGCGTAGAGGACATCTACGCCAACATTGGCAAGATTACAGGTTCGCCGTACACCAAACTTAAGCCGAATGAGGAGATCGCTCGCCTATCCAAAAACCTAGCGACCCTAGAGGCAGCAATCCCATTAAACCAAACCCTTGACTCATTTGCCCTCGATCGTTTTCGAGTCCGGGAAATGGCGGGAACACTTGCCACACTAGGGCTTGATAGACTTGCCGACCGCTATTCTAGCTTCTTTTGTTCTGTCGAACTTTGTTGAGAAAAGGCGTAGAACAGCTTTAAGTTCGCTCGTTGTCCTTCAGCGATACGCATCACGAACGCCGATTCTGCTGCTGCTTCCTTGAGCGCGTCATTGGGGTTGACATAACCAAACGCCGATAACCGTTTTTGAATCTGGCGCAGGTGCTTCAAATGCCCCAGCAACCTGAACCGAAGTTCAAGCTGCTGGGGTTCAACAATAAATTCCTCAATCAGGCGATTAGCTTGCTGGAGTTGCCAGGTTAAAATTTTCTGCACGCAATTTGTGTGCAGCACAATAATTGTGCGGTGCAGCCAGTTTAGTGCTTTGGTCATTCGGAAACTATCATCAGTTCCTCTAAGGATACATTCCGCCCTGCAAACTGGCAGGCAATCTGTCGTAATTTCTCAGTGTTAGTGAAGTTGCTCCCTTCTAAGGTTCCGCTGTAAGCCTGAGACAAGGTTCGACGCGACTTAATCTCGTTAGGAGTGCCTTTAAGAGATGTGAACACTGACAAAACACTGGCATCGCACCCGCGATCATCTTTGATCCAAAAGGGGTGAAGAGAGAGCGTAACTTTCAAAATATCACCTCGTAAATTTGCTGTGCATTGCTATATCAATGCACATTTGCTATATGATATATCACAGAGATCGGGATAAGATCGTTCATTCCTCCGCTCACTCAGAACACAAGTGTCTTGCTCCTGCCTCTAGGTGCCGAGACTAAATCGTGCTACCCGCTCATTCCAAAACTACCATGATCACTGTTTTACCCTTATCCACTGGCTCTGCGGTGGAAGTGCCGGAGTTGCTACGATCGCTCGTTGCAGAATTTCTAGAAACTCATCCCGACTGGGATCTGAACAGACTGATTGGTGCAGCGATCGCGCTCTTTCTGATTCAGCAAACAGGCGACCCGCAACCGCAAGCGTCAAAGGCGTATCTAAAATTCACGCTCCCCACAAACTTATGCATTTAGAACAACTGATCCTAAATCGACTCAAGCAATTGCCAGGGGAATTGGAACAAAAGCAGGAGGAATTGGAACGAGAGGAAAAATGCCGAGCCGAAGGCTTTAAGAACGATTGCAAGCTGCTTGCCGATATTGCGATCGCGGCAGGAGTGAGTCCCGAAACGATTTCACCCCAGACTCCAACATTCGGAGCCTGGGGTGAGCCTGCTATCTCATTCGCCCTCTTGGGCGTGCATTGCAGAGTGACAAATCACGGGAATGAGGTTTGGGCAGACGTAGAGGAAAGCCGGGATTCTACTCGGCGCTTCTACCTGACTCGCCCAACCACAGAAGCGGTACTCAAGTTGCAGTTGCTAACGCCAGAAAGTATGCAATTCTTTCTGGTCGAACAGATTGCTCAATTTTTCTTCAAAGAATTTTCATGAAATTAAAAATAACCTGGAAACAATGCAAGTTTGGCTGCGTTCGCATTGCTGGAGATGGCTACTGGTGGATCTTAAGCAGACAAGACAAGGGGTGGTCATCCTTTGGATGCTGCCACGTATCGCAGGAAGAGCTTGAGCGAAGAGAGCATATTCGCGTCCTGCCTGACCGACTAGAAGACAATCACGGCCCCTATTATCAACTTGAGAAAAATATGAGTTGTGGACATTGGAGAAGCTAAGGAGAAGCTAATTAATGCCTCGAAAAAAATCTTACGTTACCGCGACTGATATGTTTTGCGGAGCTGGCGGTTCATCCACTGGAGCCGTCGCCGCAGGTGCTGAAGTGCGCCTGGCCATGAACCATTGGGACTTGGCGATCGAAACCCACAATACAAATCATCCCAATACTGCCCACTCACTAGCGGACATCTCGCAAGCGAATCCCCGCTACTACCCCACTACAAGCATATTAATTTCAAGTCCTGAATGCACCAATCATTCTCTCTCAAAGGGGAGAAAGCGCAAAAACCTCGGACAGATGCACCTCTGGGAGGAGCCTGTTGACCCAGGCGAAGAACGATCCCGCGCAACCATGTGGTGTGTGCCGCGATGGTGCGAATACCACAGTTACGAGATGGTAATCGTTGAAAACGTTATTGAGGCCCGCCACTGGATTAATTGGAATGCTTGGCTCTATGCCATGCACCAGCAAGGGTACGAGCACGAAGAGGTCTACTTTAACTCGATGTTTTCTTATCCGACTCCCCAGAGTCGAGATCGGGTTTATATCATCTTCTGGAAAAAAGGGCGACGCAAGCCCAACCTAGAATTTACGCCGCCTGCGTACTGCCTGCACTGCGAGAAAGCGGTTGCCGCTGTGCAGTCCTGGAAAAACCCACTCAAGAAACATGGGCGGTATGGCAACCGCAACCAATACGTTTACGTCTGCCCCCACGGTCACGGCAAAGTAGAACCCTATTATTTCCCCGCATCAACCGCAATTGACTGGGATTATCCCACGCAGAAGGTTGGCGATCGTAAGAAGCCCTTGCAGCCTGCTACGCTTGAGCGCATCCGCAAAGGATTAGAGAAATTCAATGGTCACTTAATGGGTGAAACAACATCGCCGGAAGCTGAAGCCGTACCGTTTGTCGTGAGGCACTATAGCGGTGGCGCTGAACACTCGCTGAGCGTGAAGAATCCCCTTCCAACGGTGACAACAGTTGATCACAACTCACTGGTGCAGCCCTTCATGACGACCCTCCGACGCAACCACTTCGCCAAGTCGATGGAAGAGCCATTGGATACCGTCGTTGCGGGTGGCACTCATCATGGGTTGGTGCAGCCCTTTCTCACCAGTTATTACAGCAACACTGCGCCCTCATCCACCGATGAGCCTGTACCAACCCAGGACACGCGAGATCGTCATGCACTGGTTCAACCCTTCATGGTCAACTACTACACCGGGCGACTGTCTGTGGACAGCGCCGATGATCCGCTCTGCACCGTGTCGAGCCAGCCGCGAACCTACATTGCTCAACCCACAACGCCGCTCACGATCGAAGAGTGCGGATTCAGAATGTTACAGCCGCACGAGATTCATCAGGCGATGGCGTTCCCCGATGATTATGTTGTCTTGGGCAACAAACGGCAACAAGTAAAGCAGTACGGGAATGCCGTCACACCGCCAACAATGAAAATGCTCATTAAGCGGTGTCTTGAGACGTTTTGACCTTATGAGTAATTGCCCGCTCAATCTTAACTGCGCCGTGATGGGAATGTCCTCTGGGGGCTGTTCTAACCTAGCAACCTGCGTGTCAGCATTATCAAACCATCACGAAGACGAAGAGATTGAGGAAGATGCCTTATCGAGTCTCAATACAAATCTTCGCCGCACTTATTATCCAAAGTCTGTTGAAGGTTGGCGGTGCACGATCGTGGATGAGCGATCTGACTGGTTCTGGATTGTCGATCGACGGTCTCTGCCACCGGGATATATTGCTGCTGAAGAGGCACGACTGCCGTGCATTGTTGAAAAAGGAAAAATTATTGTGGT
>JAYUYI010000463.1:0-3958 GCA_043752545.1 Thermoleptolyngbya sp. | reverse complement strand
TCGGCACAGTGACCTCAGCATCTAGCAGCGCTTCCGCCACCGCTGAGCCAAAGCCGCCCATGAGGCAGCCTTCTTCTAAGGTCACCACTCGACCCACTTGCCGCGCCACTGGAATGATCAGCTCTGTATCTAGCGGCTTGGCAAAACGAGCGTTGATCACCGTGGCTTCAATCCCATGTTCACTCAGGATTTCTGCCGCCTGCATTGCTGGGTAAACCATCGTGCCATAGCCCAGCAGCAGCAGATCATCGCCCTGCCGCAAAATCTCGGCTTTGCCAATCGGTAGCGGTTCCCAGCCCTCTTCCATTAGCGGTACCCCATGACCGCTGCCGCGAGGATAGCGCAGGGCGATCGGGCCTTCCGTGTGGTTGACACCCGTTACGATCATCCGCTGGAGTTCGGCTTCGTCTTTGGGAGCCATCAGCACCATGTTGGGAATGCAGCGCAGGTAGGCGATGTCATACAACCCTTGGTGGGTGGGGCCATCGGCTCCGACCACGCCCGCTCGGTCTAAACAGAAAAAGACGGGGAGGTTTTGGATGCAGACGTCGTGCACAATCTGGTCGAAGGCGCGCTGCAAGAAGGTAGAGTAAATCACAACGACGGGTCGAATACCTTCGCAGGCCAGACCGGCGGCCATAGTGACGGCGTGCTGCTCGGCAATGCCGACATCAATATATTGCTTGGGCAGTTTTTGCTGGAGCTTGTCTAGCCCAGTTCCGGTGGCCATCGCCGCTGTAATGCCCATGATGTTGGGGTTGTTTTCGGCCAGACGCACGAGAGTGTGAGCAAATACCTTGGCATAGTCGGGGGGTTTGGGCTTGCTAGAAGGTTTGGCCTTGCCCGTGGTCAGGTCAAATGGGTTCTGCGCATGGTAGCCCACCTGATCATTTTCGGCGATCGCATATCCCTTCCCCTTCGTGGTTGCCACATGCACCAGCACTGGCCCTGGCAGCTTGTGTGCCTGGTTGAAGGTGAGAATCAGCTCCTCCAAATTGTGCCCATCAACGGGTCCCATGTAGGTAAAGCCGAGTTCTTCAAACACCGCCCCCACCTTGGGCACCGCCAGCCGTTTCATCCCTTCCTTAATCCGATGTAGCTCAGGCGTCAGCGAGTCGCCCACAAACGGCAAATGCTTCACCTGCTCTTCCAAATTGTCGGTGAGAAATTGCATCGGTGGGCTGAGGCGCATTTTATTCAAGTAGCGAGGAATTGCGCCCACGTTCGGCGAAATCGACATCTCGTTATCGTTCAGCACCACCAATAGGTTTGTACGCGGCAGATGACCTGCGTGGTTAATCGCCTCTAGCGCCATGCCACCCGTGAGTGCTCCATCCCCAATTACCGCCACCGTTTTAAACTTCTCACCTTTTTGATCGCGCGCCAGCGCCATCCCCAGCGCTGCCGAAATGCTAGTAGACGCATGCCCCGCACCAAAATGGTCAAACTCACTTTCGCACCGCTTCAGGTAACCAGCGACACCATGCCTTTGGCGCAACGTGTCAAAGCGGTCATATCGTCCCGTAATCAGTTTGTGCGGATAGGCTTGGTGGCCTACATCCCAGACTACTTTATCGCGGTCGAGATCCAGGGTTTGGTACAGGGCTAATGTCAATTCCACTACACCCAGACCAGGACCCAAATGCCCACCGCTAGTCGCCACAGTCTGCAAATGCTTTTCCCGAATTTGGCGAGCAATTTGCTGAAGCTGATGAATTGAAAGACCGTGGAGCTGGTTTGGATGGGTGACTTCACTCAGGTGCATAAAAATACCTTTTAAGTCTTGCAGTAAAGGCTAGTTTCTCTTTTCAATCTAATGCAATTAGAGAATTAAAATTATTGCTGGTTTTACTACACCATTGGAAGATTTATTGAGAAATCTCTACGTTTGCCCTGTTTGCACCTGTCGATCCAAGGCCAAGCATGATCGGCTCGTTGCCAATTTTGGGAATTCTCTTGCAAGTACAGTGGGAGCCTGTAAGTTTTGTGAGTATGCTGATAGGCATTACCCCTCAGCCGTACTGCGTGAATTCTGAAAACCTTCCAAATCCTGACTTTTTGCAAGAAGTGGCATTATGACAGACGCACAACGCCCCAACAGTACCCCCCCATCCACGCCCCGCACGCCACCGCCACCGCCACCCGGCAGAATGGCGGGTGCGTCATCTACCCCAGACATGGGGCAGATGACGCAGCAGATATCGTCACAACCTGCGCCCAATACCTCGGCTACGCGAGTCAATTCCACTCCGGCAACAGCAGGAAATTCAGCGTTATCGGGAATGAATACGGCGGTAGTGAAGCCACCCCCGATGCCATCGGCACCCCCAGCAGGGCATCGACCCGCTGCGCCACCACCGCCCCAAGCTGGACGGAGTAAAGCCAGCCCCGGCCAGCCAACGCTAGAGCAGTTGGTAAAAGAAGCTTACGATAAAGGGTTTTCTGATGTTCATGTGGGTGTGGCCGAAATTCCTCGTTTCCGCAACCGGGGCGAAATTGAAACGACCGACTATCCAGTGACGGACTCAGACACTTTCTTTAGCTGGCTGCAAGAAATTCTTTCAGATGCTGAGATTCAGAAGTTTAAAGACACGCTAGATTTTGACGGTGCTAACCAGTATGACTTTGCTCGGGTTCGAATCAATATTTTTGATACGCTCTACGGGCCTTCTATGGTAATGCGGCTGATTCCACTGAAAATCTTGACGATTGAGCAGTTGAATCTACCGCAGGTGTTTAAGGAGCTTTGCCACTACCACAAGGGTTTGATTTTGATCACAGGCCCGACTGGCTCTGGGAAATCGACGACGATGGCCGCCATGATCGACTATATGAACAAGGAGATGCCACGGAACATCGTCACGATTGAAGACCCGATTGAGTTTGTGCACAAAAGCCAGAAGGCGCTGATTAAGCAACGAGAAGTGGGCATTCACACGCTCAAATTCGATGCAGCCCTAAAGGCATCGCTCCGGGAAGACCCAGATGTGATTCTGATTGGTGAAATGCGGGACAAAGAAACCGTGAATACGGCGCTCAAGGCGGCTCAAACGGGTCACTTGGTGATGGGAACGCTGCACACCAATAGTGCCGTGAAGACGATTGAGCGGATTTTGGGATTGTTTGAACCGGAGCAGCAAGATCCGATGCGACTGGCGATCGCCGAATCGTTGGTGGCTGTGGTTTCCCAAGGGCTGTGCCGGACTACAGACGGCAAGCGAGCGGCCTTCCATGACATTTTGATTAACACAGACGCCATTCGGGACTACATCCGTAAGGGCGACTTGGATGAAGTGGAAGCCCTGATCCCCCGCTGTACCTTCGACGGCATGTGTACGATGAACCAAGCCTTGTACAAACTGTATGAAGCTGGCCGGATTACCGAAGAAACTGCCCTAGAAATGTCGCCCAAGACCAACGAAATGGCTCAGATCTTACGGGGTCGGGTTTAAGGCGGGCAGGGGTAGGAATCGGGATTAAGCAAGTTCTAAATGTTGAGTTTTGAGTTAGGAGTTACACGGTCTAACTCCTAACTCAAAACTCAACACTCGCTCATTTCTTAAGGCTTCCAGATTAGGGAAGCGGTACAGGTGATAGGCTACGGTTCTAACTTTGCCTCCAATGCTCAGACACCCGATTTATTTAAGGGGATTGCCCTATTCACACCGGGTGGAGACCTAATTTATTGCATTGATCCCCATAAGCAGAACCGTTGGCATTTGCAGCTTTGTATTGTGCTGCAAGAGAGGCTAACCCTAGCAGAACCGCCCCACTTTTTGGTACCGTGCTATACGGCAACGGTAGATCGTTGGCGCGATCCCCAGACTCAGCAAACCCATACGGTGGCTGAAGCCTATCCGTTGGTGATGCGACATCAAGCGGTACTGAATGCCGTTTTTGGGATTGGCCCACTGGATTGGCAGGCGATCGCCCCGGCTGAAGGTTTGTGTGACCCGCT
>JAYUYI010000462.1:0-3958 GCA_043752545.1 Thermoleptolyngbya sp. | reverse complement strand
TCTAGACAGTCTAGTGCGTCAAATGAAATAGCCTATTTGTCAAACACCGAAAAATCATCATCTGTTGCCAACAATAAATTGAAGCAACTCTCTGCAATATCTGAAGAGTTGGGTATTAACATCAGTGAAACGATCGGTTTATTGGCTCGAAAGATTCAGGAATCTGACACGAAAATTACTGCATTAAAACGGCAGTCCTTAGAGTCTGCAATCAACCCTAATGCCCCCATTGCTGATACCAGTCAAGTTGCTGGCATTGAAAAGAATATTGGTTTAATCGATGAACTTACGTCGCGCAAACTTGAGCCATTGCAGGCATTGAAAGACGCCCGATCGATCGCTGTCCCTGACACAAAAGAAGCAAAATATCAAAACAGCATCCTCGGTGGCTCAAACAAGGCATTGAAGACAGCAGGATTGCCCAATAATCTTGATGCTGTGAAAGAGGTATCGGCAGAAATTAAGGCGATCGAGGCTGAATCCAAGGCATTACAGAAGAAAGTTAAATCATTAACGCCTGAGACAGCAAAAGCTCAAACACCGGAGATTAAGGCGAAATCTGCTGAGTTGAAATCTCGAATGACTGACGTTAACCAGGCGATCGGCATAGTTCGAGATGAGACTGAAACGACAGCCCCCGGATCCTACGGTCGATCGAAGTCTCGCATTGCCCAGCAGATTGCAATTAAAGAAAAAGCCGTTCAAGCTGCTGAACTGGCAAAGAAGGGTGCGGGCAAGGTCAAGGATGCAGTGTTCAACCCCGATCGCGAAATATCGATCGACATGGACAAAGTGAAGTCAGGCGTTCAAGCCACGGGTAAAGCTTTGTACGGTGGTGGTTTGGCGATCGCTAAAACCATGGATGCGATTAATACGGGCTTCAGTGTCCTGGCCCAATCTAATCCAGGACAGAAAGTGTTGGGAGCAACACGGGAAGCTTCGACGGCGTTGCTTCATGTGGCAAAGACTAGCTACGGGCTAGCTAAGGGCGTGGAGTCAGCGGCATTGACGATCGTGCCCTTCGGTAAAACAGCGAAAGCCGGGATCCAAAATATCGGATTGCCAATGTTAGCAGCTAATGTTGCTGCGTCGCATATCCCAGGTGGGCAGATGCTTCTAGAGGGTGCCGGGAATATTGCAAACATGGCTCTAGGTCCATTGGCGCATGGTGGAGTTTCTGCTATGGCTCAGGGTGTAGGTAGCTCGATTGGCGGTATATTCCCACAGCTTGGTGGGATGGGTGCTCATGTTGCTGGTGGGATCTCAGGGCTGATTGAAGGCGGGTTAGGCAGCGCAATTACTCCAGCGATCGAGGGTGCGGTCACTCTTCTCAGCGGTAAATTGATGATGAATGCGGCGGGTGTGGGAGCAATGAAGCTTCCCGGTGTTGCCGAAATAGCTGGTGTAAAAGCAATCGCCCCATCGTCGTCATCGAAATCCCCACAGTTGCCTCCGTCGTCGCCGACGAGATCTTTACCTCAAAGCGCGGTCGAGGTTGGCCAATCTGGTCCCCAACTCACAGATTTGACCGATCGCCAGCTCAGAGCCTACGCCAAAACCCAAGGATTAGCATTTGGGTCTAAGGCAAAAAAAGGCGACGTGGTGGCACGGCTCCAAGGAACCGACGGAGACAATGAAGGGATGGTGGCGAATATTCAATCTCAGTTCGATCGTAAGGGTCGTGCGATCGGGGTTGACGCTAAGTCTGAATCGGCAATGATTGCTCAGTTCAGACAAAGCGAAAAACAAATTCATACTCTTCATGCTCAAATGAAGGCGACAACGGGTCGCGATCGATCGAGGATGGCAGAGCAATTACTTCATGACTCAACGGTGTTTGCGGACCAATTGAAAAGTACAAATGCACAGCCTATGACTGGGAAGAGTTCTCAGGCGATCGGGCAGATGCTAGGCCGCACTAATCAATTTGTTCAGAAGTCAGAGGGCAATATAGAGTCCCGCGAGAATCGTTGTGCGACAATCAAAGCCTCGCTGCAAGGTCCGGTGTATGGTCAAACCATTGAAGCTCAATCCCAACGGCTATACCGAGTAGCTGACGAGAAGCAATTAAACATCTTCCAAAAGCTCAGAAATCTATTATCAAAACGATCGAGCGCTGTTGCAGAGCTAAACTTTAAAGCTTTGTATGCTGAAATTGCGATGTCCAATAAGTTGACAGACATTGGTAATGTTCCAACATTGGCGATCGGCAAAGAGAACTCCTACGACCCAAGCTCTAACACCGTCAGTGTCACAAAACGAGCCTACCGTGAATTGTCGAAGCCGATCGGCAAACTGAGAGCCAACGAAATCAAACCCGTCACCCATGAGATTCAACATTCTCAACAGCTTGACGGCGGGAATCGATCGATCACAGAAGCAGCGTATGGTTCAAGTGATTACAGCTTTGGGCTGATTGACAAGCCGCTACCGAAGCGAGTGCAGCGTCAAGTTAATGCGTCAGTGGCGAAAGGTCGCAATCCTCAAAATGCGAATGCTGTTAAAAGGTTAGAGGTTGACGCATACAACAAGGAGTCTCAAACAAAAGAATTCCTAGACAACCTTAAACCCGCAGCATCTCAGAAAATGCCGTTGAATGCGATCGGGCTTAAGCTGACAGCGCTGTATGGTGGCCTGTCTGACCATGTAGGCCATGCGATCGACTCAATCAGGGGATTCATCACAGGCGACAAGTCCGGGGCTAACGTTGCTCAAACAATGCGATACAACGCTACAGCAACTCGCGTCTCATCTCAACGATTTGCAAATAATGCGAATATTGCTGACGGCGCGTTTGATGAAATGAGTGGGCGATCGATGAAGTCTGAGGATGGTGCTATCAAGCAACTGTTTAAGAAATCAAAGCGCAGTATGTTTGAGATGGCTAAGGGTCCGAATGGATTTGCGGTTGAAGGCGAAATGCGGGCCGTTGATTTGGATTCAACTCAATACGAAAGCCCTGTTGCAAAATATGTCGCCAAGCTGCAAAAAGCAATTAAGGGAATTAACGGTGATACTTCAAACAAATTAAACAAACAAATCTCCAACGTCACACTAGATGCCAAATCATTAATTACTGACGTAGAAGTTGGCCGAATTCAAGCCGTTCAAAGTGGCGACACAGCACAAGCTAAAAAACTTGGTTCTTTCAAAACTCGCGTTGAAGACGCTGTTACAAAGTCTGACGGTATCACATCAAAAGACAAACGATCGGGCGCTGACAACGATGCACTCAAAGCGTTACGGAATGAATATCGAGAGATTTATGCCATAGCCGATCGACCCATCCCATTCAACCTAGAAGGTGGGTTTATTGACAAAATCGGTGGGGCATCTAAGGCGATTAAGGGCCTCGGTTTGGGGTTGTTGGGGCTACCCTTAGCGTTTCAAGCGTTCGAATTCTTGAAACAATTTGCCGTGCAAGCCGTGCAAGCTTCGATCGCCGCCGATCGAATGAAAACCTCCCTTGAATTCTCCACAGGCTCAAAGTCAAAAGCGTTGGAAGCGTATCAATTTGCTAACAACACCGCCACCAAGTTTGGTGTAGATCGCAAAAGTTCGATCGAAGGCTATGCAAAACTTCGAGCATCATCCAAAGGTAAAATCAGTGAAGGTCAAACCAATGAACTCAGTGAAAATCAAACCAATGAGCTATTTACAGGCATCAGTGCAGCTTCGACAACCCTAGGACTATCGGCAGACGATCAAAACGGTGTGATGCTGGCGCTAGGTCAGATAATGTCAAAGGGCACTGTACAGGCTGAAGAATTGCGCGGTCAAATTGGTGAGCGCTTACCAGGGGCTTTTGCAATAGCAGCGCAATCGATGGATGTGACTGAGCAACAACTTGGGAAAATGATGGAGACTGGCAGTCTTATGTCAGATCAATTCCTTCCAAAATTTGGACAACAATTAATCCGTGAATTTGGCGGCAGTGCTGAAAGTGCATCGCAAAACT
>JAYUYI010000461.1:0-3978 GCA_043752545.1 Thermoleptolyngbya sp. | reverse complement strand
CAACAAACAGCAAAATCACGGCCTGCACAATAAAAATGACTTCTTTAGAAACCGCACCGCCCGATCGCAGCTGCATCAAATCACTGCCGTTTCGCAATGCGCCAAACAAAATGGCCGACAGCATCACTCCAACAGGCTGGTTTTGCCCCAATAGCGCCACTGGAATTGCATCAAACCCATAGTCGCTGGAGTACAAAACCTGCATTGCCCGATCTACACCCAAAATTTGCACCGCGCCGCCCAGCCCTGCCAGTGCTCCAGACAGCGCCATACTAAGTACCGTCAGCCGTCCTAGCTTCATCCCGGCATAGCGGGCGGCTTCGGGGTTGCTGCCGACGGTGCGCAGCTCAAACCCCAAAACGGTTTTGTTCAGTAACCACCAAACGAACACTGCCGCTAAAAGGGCGATCGCTAGTCCCACATGCAGACGGTCATAAAACCGAGGGAGAAACGCGGTCGGCAAAATCTCCGGCGTGCGCACTACGCTGGGAGACGGATCTTTCATCGGGTTTTTGACTAGCCAATCTTGCAAAAAGAAGGCCAGATAGTTGAGCATGATGGTGTTGATTACTTCATGCGAGCCAAACCGCGCCTTGAGGAAACCGGGGATTGCCCCCCACAATCCACCGCCCAGTGCCCCGGCAATCAGCGCTGCCAGCGGATGAATTAAGGGCGGCAGCGGAATCGCATAGCCGACAAACACCGCGCAGGTAGCCCCTAGCAAAAACTGCCCCGATGCGCCAATGTTAAACACCCCGGTGCGAAACCCTAGCGCTAGCGCCAGCCCGGTAAACATCAGCGGAATTGCTGCAACTAGGGTATTTGCAAAGGCAAATTGTTTGAACAGCGCTCCATCTAGCAGCCCGCCATAGGTCGCCGCCACCTTACCCCAGTCCCAGTTCAGCGCCAGCCCAATCACAGGCACCGTAATTAACATGGCAGTCGCGATCGCCAACATTGGCAGCCCCAGTTGCCGTCCAATTTTCCCCAACACCTGCTGATTCACTACGATTAACTCTAGATTTTCTATACTTCTACTCCCAATTTCTCTAGATATCAAGGAAATATGGTCAATGAGCGCTAAAAAACAATTGCCGATGCTAGCCAATGGGCGACTGCGGTTATTGCTGACGGGGGCGATCGCCATCCTCGTAGCAGTGCTGCTGCCCGGTTGGATTGGTTTACCCACACGAATTCTGAGTATTTGGGATAGTGCGATGCTGTGTTTTTTGACGGTGACCTGGTGGGCAATGCTGCAAGCTACCCCGGACAGTATGCGCCGTAAAGCTCAGCAGCAAGATGTGGGATTGGTCTTAATGCTGAGCTTATTAACGGCAGTGGCGTGCATTAGTGTATTGGCGATCGCGTTTATGTTGCGGGATAACCAAGATATATCGCAGGGGTTGCTGGCGATTCATCTGCTGCTGTCGTTTCTCACGATTGTCGGATCGTGGCTGGTCGTCCACACAATTTTTGCATTGCATTATGCCCACGGCTATTACCAAGACGGCAGCCGTTCGCTGAAGCAAGACAAGGCAGAAGGGCTAGATTTTCCGGGCGATATTGAGCCAGATTATTGGGATTTTTTATACTTTTCGTTTGTGATTGGCATGACCAGTCAGGTTTCGGACGTGGAAGTTTTGTCGCGATCGCTGCGCCGATTGACGTTGATTCACGGCATTTTGTCGTTCTTTTTCAACACGATGATTTTGGCGATGAGCATTAATGTGATCGCCGGGTTGATTCAAAACACCAATCGCGCCCGCTATTGACTCGGCAACTGTAGAGAATGCAATTTCCCCTCACCCTTTTCATGTATGCCGAAGGCTTTAAGCCTTCTCCCAGAGCGGGAGAGGGCCTTCGATCCGGCTCCCCTTCTCCCATGAAAGGAGAAGGGGCATAGCCCAAAGGGCATTCAAGAAAGGGGGATGAGGGTGGTTCGGAATAGCAATGTCAAAAGTTGCCAGGTTAATAACCAGGAACATGCCCGATTTAAGGATTCTTGGTCAAGAAGGCAGTGATTTGCCCCAATTCATCCGCATTGAGCCGAAATTCACCCGCACCGATAATGCCCTCTACCTGCTTCGCCGTGCGGCCACCGACAATTGCCGCTGTGACAGCCGGATTGTTCAACGTCCAGGCGATCGCCACCTCACCAGATGAACGACCGTGGGTTTGGCCAATTTGGTGCAACAAGTCCACCAGCTTCAAATTACGCGACAGACGCGGCTCTTGAAATTCTTTGCTGCGTTTACGCCAGTCGTCATCGGGTAAATTCGCCACGCGCTCTTGGGTCATGGCTCCAGTCAACAAGCCCGACTGCATCGGTGAGTAGACAATCACACCAATATTATGGTCTTTGCAAAACGGTAGAATTTCAGTTTCGACCGCTGAGTTGACCAACGAATAGGGCGGCTGCAATGACGTGACGGGGGCGATCGCCTCTGCCCGCTGCAACTGCTCCACATTAAAATTGGACACGCCAATGTAGCGCACCTTGCCTTCTTGTTTCAGCGTTGACAGCGTTGTCCAGCCTTCTTCAATGTCAACGTCAGGGTTAGGCCAGTGGATCTGGTATAGGTCGATCGCCTCCACCTCCAGCCGCCGCAGACTAGCTTCCACTTCGCGCCGAATTGAGTCCTGTTTGAGGCTGTTCCCTGTTTCTCGCTGTTCATTCCAAATTAGCGAGCATTTGGTGAAAATGTAGGGACGCTGGGCGCGCCCCTTCAGCGCTTTGGCCACCATTTCCTCAGAATGCCCTAGCCCGTAAATAGCCGCCGTGTCAATCCAATTGACGCCGAGGTCAAGCGATCGCTGAATTGCCGCAATTGAGTCTTGATCATCTTGCGATCCCCAGCCAAACGCCCAGTTGTTGCCGCCAATCGCCCAGGCACCAAAACCGATGGGCGTGATGTGCAGATCTGAATTACCTAGCTGTTTTGTTTGCATAGTTGTTTGCATGGTTGTTTGCATGTCAGTTGCTCCACACTTGTATCGGTTGGCCCCGAGCAAGTCAAAATAAGATTCCATTGCCACAACGCATAGTACGCCGTCCGTCCATTGCTCACCACCCTCTACAGGATGAACTGCCGTGAATCTTCCGCGCCCCTTATTGATTCGTGATGTTGGTGAACAAGGATTATTAGCGCGATTGCAGCGCTTTTTTCCGCCAGGAATGATCGGCGATGATGCCGCATTGCTAGCGGTTGCCCCCGGTCAATTGCTGGTCGTCACGGAAGATGTGCTGGTGGATGGGGTGCATTTCAGCGTGGGGCTGGCATCGCCCATCGTCACCACATCTGCTGATGATGTGGGCTGGCGAGCCGCCGCCGCCAATCTATCAGACCTGGCGGCGATGGGAGCCAGTCCGCTGGGGATTACGGTGGGGCTGGGGCTACCAGGGGAACTGCCCGTGGCCTGGGTGGAGGAATTTTATGCCGGGTTGACCGAGTGCCTAAACCAGTATGGCACCGTGGTAGCGGGTGGGGACATTTGCCGATCGCCCGTTCTCACCGTGGCGATCGCCGCCTTTGGCCAGGTGCCGCCCAATCGCGTCATCCGCCGCTCGACCGCTCAGCCCGGTGATGCCATTCTGGTCACGGGCAACCACGGCGCGTCTCACGCTGGGCTAGAGCTGCTGCTGCACCCAGATCAAGGAAACGAGCTGACGCAGGGCGATCGCACCAGCTTGATCCGGGCACACCAACGGCCAAATCCACGCCTAGACGTGATTCCAGCCCTGTGGACAACCCCAATATCCGATCAGATTGGGAATGCTCGAATAACTGGCATGGACAGCAGCGACGGGTTAGCGGACGCGGTGCTACAAATTTGCCGCGCCAGTGGAGTTGGTGCCACTCTTGAGCGTCAGCGCCTTCCCTTGCCGCCAGCGCTCACGGGTTGGGTTTCACCCGCACAGGCCATAAACTGGGCGCTCTATGGCGGCGAGGATTTTGAATTGGTGCTGTGTCTGCCGCC
>JAYUYI010000460.1:0-3979 GCA_043752545.1 Thermoleptolyngbya sp. | reverse complement strand
CACATTGAAGGTAATGTCGTCTGAGAACATGACCCGCACCTGCTGATCAGTTTGCTTGACTCGAATCCGGTTTCCTGGAGGGGGCTGGTTCAACTGTGGCATGGTATTTAGCGAGGATCTGGCCACTCAATCCTATTCCCTTAGCACCCGATAGCAATGCTATTCAGCATGACTGATTAAGCTTTGATCATTGTGTTGATGATCGGATCAGCAGTTGTTCCTGGAGGTTTGGAAATTCGTTGAGAAATCCTACTCTCAAGACTTTTATGGTATTTTTTCCACCAAGCTTTTGCAACGGCCTCTGGAGTCCTACCGCTTACTTTTGGCGCAAGCCCCGGGTTGAGGTAACACTTCTTTACTCTTTCAATAGCAAATAATAGAGCTGCCCGGTATTGTTAATTAGGCCAGCGCGATCGCCTGCTGCTGGCCCCGTGCCCACGAAAATATCGACCCGCCCTGCCCCTTGAATTGCCCCACCCCGGTCTTGGTCTAGGACAAAGCGGCTGACGTATTGCGGTTCTAGCTGCCCTTGGGGGTTGAGGAAGGGAATCTGGGTGCGAATCAGCGCCAGTGCTCCGGGCGGCATCAGGGTTTTGTCGGTGGCGATCGATCGCTCTGCTGTGACGGGGACATTGAGCGATCCTGTGGCTGGTGCGCCGCCCGTGTCTCGAAAGAAGACGAAGCTATTGTTGCGCGGTAAATAGGTATTTAGCTCGTTGGGGTGTTGGTCAAAATAGGCCAGCACGGCGGGCAGCGTTAGCCCCGCTTCGGGCAGTTTGCCGTCGTTGACCAACTGGCGGCCAATGCTGACATAGGAGCGGCTGGTGCGTCCGGCATAGCCCACGGTCATAGTGCTGCCGTCGGTCAGGTTTAATCGAGCCGATCCTTGCACCTGAATTAAATAGGCTTCGAGGCGATCGCGCAACCACACTAGCTCTAGACCGCGCAGCCGTCCCCGCTCACCCTGCAACCCGTCTACCCCTTCGAGGGCGGTACGAGTAGGATGCGGACGCGGCCAGCGGCTGAGGTTGGGTGGCAGGCGGTAGAGGGGATAGCGAAATTCGGCGGTGGGAACTCGGCTGGCGGCATAGCTAGGTTCAAAATAGCCCGTAAAATCTACGGTGCCTAGCCCGTCATTGCCCACCGATTGATAGATGGCAAACTCACTGAGCACCGCTGACCGCAGTGCCGCTGCCGAGTCTGTGGTTTGCAGCAGATCGCGAAACCGGATCAAACTACGCCAGACGCGATCGCGGGTAATGCTGCGCACCGGATAGTGGCGATAGGCGGCAACGGCAGTGGGAGTGTCTAAGTAGCGCAGGGAATAGTTGATCGCTTGAATCAGCGAGGAGCGATCGCCCCCGCCACCCCACAGCTGCTCGTCTAGACCCAGCGCTGCAAATTCAGCCGACTGCAATGCCGCAGAGTTAACCACCCGCAGTGGCACACTCGACCCAGCAGGTAATCCAACGCCTCCAATGGCGATCGCCAAGCTCAAGCAGGCAGACACCAAAAAAGAAGGATGAATTTTAGACATACAAATGAGCCTTCCTACTAGCGCTTAATACCGATCGACACTACCCGAGAAAATTGGCTCTACCCGTAGCGCCAAAATGCGCGAGGGGCGTACCACCATATATTCTCCCTGGATATTTTTGATTGGAACGCTAATGAAATCATTAGAAGCGCTTTTGGGAACTAGTTCGCCGCTATACCATTTCTGAAAATCTTGAATGGTTGAAAAGCGCACCTCTTCTCGGTGGCCGCCTTCCATCAAAAGATGGACTGAAAATTCGCTCGGAGTTCTGGGCATGACGGGTAATGATCCTAAATACCTTGATCACATTAGCCCTGATTGGGGGCAATGAGATAAATATTCCCCGAAAACTGAGCAAAACGAAACTGGTAATTGGTCAAATTAAGTTAAACCGTTGCAGTTGGGTTTCGATCATGGCTGGCAATAGCTTGCGTAATTCGGGTTTGGTGCGGAACTGAAGGCGGCTGCCGCTGGGCAGGTCGAAGGGAAACTGACCCGGCAGGTCAGGGCGATCCATTTGGGTCAACAGAATTTGTTCTGCCCGCTTGCACTGGAGCGCGTAGCCCATTTCGACACATACCTTGGGGCTAGGGATCAGCTGAGGTGGGGTGCCGTCAAGGTGCAAGATGGGAGTGCCATCAGCAATAAATAGCAGGCTCTTGCGGATTTTGCGCATGAGGGTGCTGCTGAGGCGGGCGGGGCCTTCGGTGAGGCGATGCGATTCTTCCAAGGCGATCGGTAGACGCGATCGCTTGTTTAGTTTTTCCAAAAACTCCTGAAGTTCGTCTCGTAGCAGATTACTAGACTCAGCAAATTCGGTTTGGTAAGACAGGAAAATGATGGGTTCTAGATGCGCCATCACCTCTTGCTTGGTGAAATACATTTCATGGCTAATCAGATCAATATTGGAGATGATATAGCCGCCGCTGCCTTCGATGTAGAACTCAACGGGTTCCCCTTCCATATAGCGCTGGAACCATTCTGACTGCTTCACTTCAGCGCTATCTTCTAGGAAATCTGCCCGCAATGCCGATTTCAGCAAACTATTTTTGCTGAGCCGCAGATCATGAGGGCGCTGCTCTAACTCGCGCGCCGGTTCGTATTCTCGCAGGTACCAAGCTTTTAACGCAATAATTGCCATACGCGCGTCTCGCTGTCTTTGGAGCAACCCCTATGGTTATATGCTGAACTGCTACCAGGAAAAGCAATGTGCAGAGGGGCTTAATTTAGAGATTATAGGCGATCGCCCAAAAGTCAACTCAAGGCAAACTGAGACGCGATCGCGCAATAGAACAATTGTACTATATTCTAATCAAGTTTGCACATCCACGATCAATCTTGACAGCTCAGATTGGACAACATCCTAGAACGATGTTTGCAGATCCCGTTGCATAGATCCCCTAGGCAGAGGAAAGGATTTCGGGACGGCGTCAGTAGTTGCGACTAGCTTCAATGCCCTGCCGGGTGATTAAGTCGATGTCTTGATGGAAAAATGGTTTTTAACTCCGCTTCCATTGAATCTAGCGTTCCAAACATGGGTTTCTTCCCACGGCTGCAAGTTGCTAGGCGATCGCTGCCGCTTCATTCAATCCACTCTTGTTGTAGCAAGTTCTCAGTGGGGGCGATCGCTCCTTCTCAACAGTTGCAGGTGTGATCGCTCTTCTACTATCTCAGCGGTGAGGGGGGCGATCGCTTTTACCTGTTGATTATCTTCAGTCACGAGGGCAACATCCTGAGATATGGCAAGATAACGGTGAAGCTCAACGGCGGCAAGCAACTTTGGTATCTCCACCGATAGCTCAGTTCAGTCCGTTGCAGAGCAGTGTTAGGCGGCAGTTACATCTGCAAACAATTCCTGAATTATTTCAGCTACTTTCTGAACCCCATTTTGAAATATTTCTATATCATTTTCTCGCATACTATTGAGTATCTTAGGTAAAGCTTTCTCTTCCGCTATTTTTTTGCAATAGTATTCAAATGACTCGAAATGTTCGAATGCGCCATCCATCTCTTTGCGAAATATATAAAACACAATTGCTTTCTCAATCAGGTCTCTTAGATTTTCATCTTCAATAAATGTATACATTATGAGCCACAAGTATCTAAAAGTAACTTCATTTCTGATGTATGGATAAAGACGAAGTATTAAACATGTCAGCAAAATATCGGTGATCTGTGCTAGATAAGAATACAAAGTAACTAGAAATACTTCAGCTTCAGATTTACCCGCCATTAATTGCTCGCAGCCCATTTGAGATGCTTTGTGTAGCTCAATTTTTCTACGAAGCGATAGGTCATCTTCACGATAGTTGTTAAATATTATACTGTTACGGATATATGGATCTAGGTGATTTTCGATATCTTCAAAAGTATTGTAGTCTTTACAAAACGAATCTTTATTCTCATACTTTTTCCCAAATATGCTCGATATGAAGTTCATAA
>JAYUYI010000459.1:0-3996 GCA_043752545.1 Thermoleptolyngbya sp. | reverse complement strand
CAAACAATTACCAGCATCTCAAAATCCCGTTCCGTGTGAATCAGAAGCCGCTGGAGATGAGCGAGGTTTATGTGCCGTTGAAGGTGGCAGGATCGAGCGATAGCGACCAAATAGATGCCTATGGCGCGATCGCCCAATATCGCCGCCTGATGATTACCGGAATTCCAGGCTCCGGAAAAACCATGCTGCTGCGGCATGTGGCCTTTTCCTATGGCAGAGGGCGTTTGACGGAGTTAGAGCACCGACCTGTGCCCGTTTTGGTGGAGCTACATCGTCTGAGCGATCCAGCCCTAACCGAGGAGACGCTAATTGCCGCCATCGTAGAGGCGTTTAAGCGCAATCGGTTTCCCAACGCCGACCGCTTTGTGCGTCACAGCCTGGAACACGGCAAATTGATGCTATTGCTGGATGGACTAGACGAGGTGAACAGTGGAGTTCGCCCGGTTTTGGTGCAGCGGATCAGTGACCTGTTACAAAGCCTGGATGAACACCAGCGGTGCCGCCTCATTGTCACCTGCCGCACGGCGGTCTATGATCACGAGTTTGCTGATGAAACCGACCAAACGCTAGAAGTAGTGGAGTTTAGCGATCAGCAGATGCGGCGATTTCTGTTGGCGTGGCAGCAGGAGATCCCGGCTGGCAAGTCGATCGACCAATTGATGCAGACCTTGCGCGATCGCCCGCAAATTATGGCATTAGCTCGCAATCCGCTATTGCTGACCATCATTGTCCATCTCTACACCGATCCTGCGTTTGAGCTGCCCCGTTCGCGGGCTGGGTTTTACCAAGAATCTACCCGGATTTTGTTGGAGCAATGGCAAGACCAGTTCAATCGATATCGAGGCAATGACAAACGCCGGGTATTGCAATATTTAGCGCTGTACCAACAGCAGGCCAGTACTCAGCAACAGCGCGATCGCCGCAGCATCGATTACCCAGTGGTGCTAGAGCAAATCCGTCAGCTTTTGCCCAGTCTCAACCTTGACCCCAGCCGCGATACAACTCCCCTGCTAGAAGAACTAGTGGAACGGAGCGGGTTGTTTCTCAAAATTGATGGAGGCGATCGCTACCAGTTTGCTCACCTGACGCTGCAAGAGTATTTTGCGGCGGTGGCGCTAGCCGACAAACCCCAGGATCTAATTCAGTTTTTTCAGCAAGACCCTACCACCTGGCGCGAGGTGGTGAAGCTGTGGTGTGGGATTGCGGGAGACAGTACAGCCCTGATTAAAGAGATTTACAAACAGGATGCGATCTTGGGGTTTGAGTGCCTTGCCGATGCACAAGAGGTCGATCAACAAACGGCAGAATCGATCATTGAACACTGTAAGAGGCTGCTGGGCACCACGGGCACACAAGACGACGTGACCAAAGCATTTGGAGCCGTGGCCGCAAGCGATCGCCCCCGAGGCAAAGCGATTTTTCAGTTTCTTGCGGCGGCGTTAAACCAACCCACAGAAAGCCATCGATTTGGGGCGATCGCACAAGCGCTATCTTTTACCAATCGCTCGCAAGCCGCCATGGTGTTAGCAAGCCGCCATGGCGAACTGGGCGAAATTGTGCGTCAGCCTCTAGTGCGAATGGGCGATTTGGCCGTGCCAAAGCTAGCTCAACTGGCAGATCAAGGGAAGTCATCTGCGATCGCTGATTTGTATGCGATCGGCACACCCGACGCCGCAGTGGCGTTGGTGCCCCTGCTCTGGGGAGCAGCACCAGACGCGAATACCGCCGCTTGGTATCTGGCCTCACTGTTGCTGCAACCGGAGGTAGAAGAAGCCCTGAAAACCTGTGACCTCAACAAACTGGGCAACAACACAAGTCGAGTGCTCGCAGCCGAGAAAACGTTTGCCTGGGTATGGGAACCGTTCCAAGACAGCCCTACTTCAACAATGACCACCATTATGGGCAAGATCGCCGCTCAACTAGCGCAACAGCCTCATCCTGTAGCCTCTACTGCGGCGTTAGCCCTCGATCCAAGGCTAGTGGTGCCCATATTGGCAATTCAAAGCAACCGGAAATTTCCGCTGCCTTCTACAGAAAACTTAGAGCAAATTGATGCATTGCTAGAGCAGCGAGAGCATACACCGCAGCTCAACCAGCAGACAATTCAATTAGTCAACACTTTACTAGCGCAATCCGAACCGGACAAAGGCTGGCAATTGCTGCTCAACGCGCTACCCCCCAGACTCCAGCTCGATCTCCTGCGGCGCTTAGGCACTGCTACCCGGACAGCCGTTCCCCATGATTGGCGCAACATTTTTCAGTCAGTGCAGTACGAATTCAAAACCAGTCGGCACTATCGAGGGATTTTGCTGATATCCGCATTGCTCTCTGTCCTCACCGTTTTTGGCATCTGGCATACTGCTTTGGTGCAACCCCTCGGTGCTGCGACCGGGGTGCTCGGGTTTGCAGTCGTTGTCGTGGGTGTATTTTGGTGGGCGTTAGCGGAGGGAGTGGAGGAAGCTTGGGAACCCGATTTATTTGTCAAGCTGGGGGCACTTGGATTACAGACCTATGGAGTTGAACTGCATCAACTATTTCAAAATCGCCTGGTTTGGTCTGGGATAGAAGTGATATTCAAACTCTTCAACACTGAGGTCGCTGTCGCTGTCGCTGTCGCTGTCGCTGTCGCTGGCGCTGTCGCTGTCGCTATCGCTGGCGCTTTCGCTTTCGCTTTCGCTTTCGCTTTCGCTGGCGCTTTCGCTTTAGCTGTCGCTTTAGCTGGCGCTGTCGCTTTAGCTGGCGCTGGCGCTGGCGCTGGCGCTTTAGCTGGCGCTTTAGCTGTCGCTGGCGCTTTAGCTGTCGCTGTCGCTTTCGCTGGCGCTTTAGCTGTCGCTTTAGCTGGCTACAGCATGGGTACTTTAGCAGGATTGGGAATTGGAAACTGGTATCGGCTTAAAGCTCAACCAGACAAGCAATGGCGCAAGTTTCTGGCCGTATTGGCATTGCCCTGGTTCTGCACAGCCCCAATCGTTTTAGGTTTTGCTGGGGTCGGCCTCGCCACTTTACTCGCTCCTCTTACTGTCCTGATTATCTCACCCTGGCTAGCTGCTGGGCTGGTCGAACTCTGTCTGGTTGGGGTGAGCACTTGGCTCTGGCGGTGGGGGCAAAACCGAGAGGCTATGGCTCGCAATCCGTTGCAGGGCGGCTTAATTGAAGCAACCCTGCGTGCCAAGTATGGGCGACCTCGATCGTAATGTGAAAGTTCAGTTCGTAGGCAGTGGCTATGGTGCTGGCTTTACCGCCGTTTCAGCTTTTTGTGGCAAATCCTAATACCGACAGCGGTAGGGGCGGGTTTAGCCAGGATATAACCCACGTGAGATTACCTGACTAGCAAAACCTGCCCTTCGATCATCTGCCGCGATCGCCACGGCATTGGGTATTCCCTGTGAAAGGCGATCGCCATTGCACTGGGTATTCCCTGCGGAAAGCGATCGCCCAGAACTGACGTCAAATCAGGTTAATACGACTCATCTGTGGCTTCATCCTTGGTATTGGTGCGCCGTTCTGGCGTATCGCGGTTGAACTTCATGTGAATTGAGCGCGTTTGCACGCCATCGATTGCCACCGCCAAAATTGGGAAGTCAACCAAGCCATCTTGGAACGACATGTGGAACCGGAAGGTGCCATCGGGATTGAGTTTGACCGGACGTCCGGCGATCGTCACCGTGGCATCGGGTTCTGTAGCCCCATAGACAATCAATTCTGCATCGGCAACCAGCCAAAACTTACGGGCGCGAATTGGCGGCATGGATGCGCCAAACCCAATGCCGGACATGCCGATGCCAGACATGCCAATCCCGGAGGCGAACCCGTAGGAACTGACCGCTCCTGGCACAAAGCCAGTTGGCACTAACCCAGCTAGCCCCGATTCTAGGGCACTGCCCGACGCCATCTGCATGGAGCCAAATACCGAACTGGGCACCTGCTGCATGGAGCCAAACAGAGATCCTGCTAGGCGCATCGACTCGGCAGCCTGCGCCATGCCAAAGATTTCAT
>JAYUYI010000458.1:0-9618 GCA_043752545.1 Thermoleptolyngbya sp. | reverse complement strand
GTAGCGTCGAGTCTCTGAAAACTCAGGGCTGGCAGTTTTCTCAGCTCACCGGCGCGTATGTCCCGTATAAAACGCACGAAGATGCCTTTAATTTCTTCGCTAGCCAAGTCGAAAATATCTTGCAAAAAGACGTAGAAATTTACGCGACTAAAGTTGTGTCGGCTCAAGCCAATGAAGAAGAAGGAAAACCTGGCTAACCTGCGAAATGACCGCTCTTGAGGGCTACCTAGTTTGGCTGGCACTTCACCGAAAATTTGGACTATCTAGATCAAGCAGAACAGGCGTGCAATCTTTTAGAGGAACCATGAAGCGCATGCCCCAAGCCTGTCCTAGCCTATTTGCCGCCCTCCACTGGTTCTAGACCCATACGCTGGTCAAAACGACGGGCGATCGCCTCATTCACCTCCAGCCGCACTATTTTCCCACCGCCGTTTATGCCCTAGCCGACGCCTTACCAGACACTGCCATTGCCTTAGTGTGTCAGGGATTGAGCTGCCAAGAACCTGCCTGCCACGATCGGCAGCTCCTGATGCAGTTACAGGCCAGCCAAACGAGAGGATAATAAAGGGATAGATGTGTGGGGCTGCGTACGGTGAACCTTCCTTCGTTTATTTGGCTGTGGCGGATTGCGGCTTGGTCGATGGGGCTGTCGGTGCTGGCCTACCTCATTTTGGCGGCAACGGGCGGCTGGATTTTGTTCACGCGTCAACGCAGTCAGCCTCGACCCAAGTGGCTGCGATCGCTGCACTACACAATTGGCGGTATCTTAGTCGGCTTGGTGCTGCTGCTGCTGAGCGTTGGCCTAGTGGGGACGCTGGGCTATTACGGTAGTCTGGGTCACTCGGTACATTTGCTGGCAGGGCTAGTGGTCGTTGGTCTGGTGCTGCTGTCTGCCGTCAGCGCCAGCCGCATTAGCCCCAAACGACCCTGGGCGCGATCGCTCCATGTCGGCACCAATCTGGTACTGTTTTTGGGACTGGTTGCTGTTTCGCTGTCGGGCTGGAGCGTGGTACAAAAATATTTGCCATAGCGCTAATTTCTCCAGTCGGTTGCTCTGTCCTCTAATCCGCTTGACCTCCGTGCCCCAACCCTCCGACATGCCCCCGTCTCCACCCACGCCCCCCGACTCACTCACGTCTGTTCCAGATTCTTTCCCCGAAACAGTGCCAGCCGTTTCAATCTTTCGACTCTCGCCGCTAATTCGGATCACGCTGCTGTTGTTCTATGTGGCGTTGACCCTGCCGCTGCCATTTCTGGCGCGGATAACCCAGGCGTCTGTCCCACCGGCGGCACTAGTGGCGGGACTGCTGTTGGGGGCGATCGCGCTCTATGCGGCCTTAAGCGAACGGGTGGTGCTAGACGAGACGGGCATCCAAGTCACCTACCCGGCTTGGGTGTCTCGGTTTTGGCGCAGGGGCTGGATATTGCCGTGGGCAGAGGTAAAGACGTTAAAACCGCGCTCCACGGGGCAGGGTGGGATTGTCTACTACTTTGTTACCGAGGCCGGTGAAGCCCGACTGCTGCCAATGCGGGTGGCGGGGTTTGCCCGGATGGTGCGGCAGGTGCAAGCCAAAACGGGGATTGATATGAGCGATGTGCGCCCCCTGTCTCAGCCCTGGATGTATCTAATTTTGCTGGGATTAACGCTGCTGCTGCTGTTGATGGACGCTTGGACAATTGGGACGGCGCTGACGCTGGGGAGTTTGGCAGTTTGAATCAGGCCGTCCAACTGCGCTTAGAACAGGTTAGCCTCACCAGTGCGATCGCCGCCCAGGTTCTTTTACACAACATTTCGGCTGATATCTTTCAGGGCGATCGCCTTGCCATTGTGGGTCCCACCGGAGCCGGGAAAACATCTCTGCTGCGGCTGCTCAACCGCCTGACGGAGCTAAGCAGCGGCCAGATTTACCTCAATGGTCAAGACATCCGCCAAATTCCGCCGATTAAACTGCGGCAGCAAATTACCCTGGTGCATCAAGAGTCATCGCTGCTAGGGATGACGGTGCAGCAGGCGCTGAGCTATCCGTTGCAGCTGCGGGGACTGTCGCAAACTGCCATCCAGCAGCGCCTGATTAGCGGGATGGAGCAACTGCGGATTCCGCAAGAGTGGCTGGAGAAAACAGAAGCCCAGCTGTCTGTGGGGCAGCGGCAGTGGGTGGCGATCGCCCGCGCCATCTTGACCCATCCGGCAATTCTGCTGCTCGACGAACCGACTTCAGCGCTTGATGCTGGCCGAGCGGAGGCGCTCATGAAACTACTCATCACACTGGCAGCCGAGCAGCATACCACCATTGTGATGGTGAATCACCAGCTAGAGCTGGCGCAGCAGTTTTGCGATCGCCTCCTGTACCTAGAGCGCGGGACTTTAATCCAAAATTTGCCCGCTCAGCAGGTCAATTGGGAAAAACTGCGGGAGCTGATGGTTCAAGCTAACCAACAGACTGACGACGACTGGGATTAACGCCCCTCGGCAATGCCGGACAGAGGACGATGGGGCGATCGCCCTTTGTTTGGTAGGCTTGAGCCATTGCGGGCGCTCGGTTCTACCATTTCCACATTGAATCGATAGCCCACATTGCGAACCGTTTGGATTAAGTTGGGCTGGCGGGGATCAACCTCAATTTTCTTGCGCAAAGATAATACGTGCGTATCGACGGTGCGATGGTTGTCGATCGCGTCCGGCCAAGCTTTGCGCAATAGCTCTGAACGGCTGAGCGGTGAACCTCCCGCTTGAGCCAACACATACAGCAGACTAAATTCTTGGGGAGTCAAATCAATTAATTCTTGATTCAGCTGAACGCGGCGCTGCACCAGATCAATTTTCAGAGCACCATAATCCAACAAAACGGGCACGGCAGTCGCTCGACTGCGGCGGGTTAGGGCCTCCACCCGCGCCAAAAATTCCTGCATCCCAAACGGCTTAGTCAGATAATCATCGGCACCTGCCCGTAGACCTGCCACAATGTCTGCTTCTGTATTGCGAGCCGACAGAATCAGCACATACGCTTGACTTTGTTGCTGTAACCATCGACAAAACTCTAGACCATCCCCATCGGGCAGTTCAGAATCGAGGATCACCAGGTTGGGCTGACGGTTCAAAAACACCTCTCTGGCTTGCTGGAGGCTAGCGGCTTGATAGACCGAACAGCCGACCTGCTGCAAGTGCCAGCCCAGTAGCGATCGCAAATGGGGATTTCCCTCAACGATTTGGATGCAAACAGCGCTCACGGTGCCCCAACTTGCTATGCAGGTTAATGAGTCTAAACTTAACAGAGCATTTGTCAAGGTTTTGTAACCACTGCTACCCCTACATAATTCCTGGGTTGACAGGTAGAGGTCGGTGCGGGTCTGGCGTCAAACTTGATGATTTGAGTCTGAGCATCTCAGCTTTACCTCAGGCTTAAACAGCTTTGGAGTGATTACACTGAGTGCTCCCTCACATTACGGCACCGTAAAACTGCCCGTAGATAGAGGTAAAATAGGGGAGAAGTGGTGTTAAGATCGCCAGAAAATAAGCAAAGGCGATCGCGTCATAGCAGGATAGATAACCCTCTAGCAAGGTGCTTTTGCAGCCTTCCTGTCTAGCTGTCCGTTGGTTCCAAATTGGTTTTTATCACCCTATATGCTCCAAGACACCCAAGTGATTCGCCTGTATCAGAGAGTGACCGACGCTCTCAACGAGCAATGGAGTCGAGGATATCGGTTCGACGAACTCCGACTTTATCTAGACGGGTACCTCGCCGCCCTCCGTCACACGAATGTGGTCGAAGCCTATCTGATCCATCAGCTTGAAGAGGAAGCAATGCGCTACCTCTACGATTCGTCAAATTTTGAAATACTTCAACCTGAACGCGAAGTAGACTTCCGTTAATCTCCTCTAGTACCCTCTTCTAGTCTTTTTTCGCAAATCAGGCAACTAGATTCAGGCAACCAGGCTAATCCAAGCAAAACCCTGATCGTGATCGATTTAGCGTCTCACCATCAGGGTTTTAGTGTTTTTATCAAACGCCAACTAGGACGCTAGGGCAACCTCAACCATCTGTTGCAGTTCTCCCTTTTGATATAGCTCGATCAAAATATCAGAACCACCCACAAACTGGCCATTAATATAAACCTGTGGAACAGTGGGCCAGCTGGAATACTCCTTAATGCCATCTCGAATCTCGTAATCGGCCAACACGTCTAGCGTTTCATAAGGTGCACCCAACGCATTCAAAATTTGCACGACATTGTTAGAAAAGCCGCACTGGGGCATCAGCCGATTGCCTTTCATGAAAACGAAGATCTTATTTTCACTGGTGAGAGTATCAATTCGTGCTTTTAGTTCTGGAGTCATAGCGTGCTCTGGAGTAAGTAGTTAAGGGTAAATTGCTCCACGTCCAGTCTATCGTGGTCTTTCTAACCGTTTTCAGTTTTGTGCCTAGACGCCAGCTGGATTAGTGGCAACCCAATCTTCAGGGGTATAGGTTTTGAGCGCAAGGGCATGGATGGCTTCAGATGACATGGCTTGCCGAACGGCTCCATACACCAACTGATGCTGCTGCACCAATGTCTTCCCCGAAAACTCAGCAGAAACGACAACTGCTTGATAGTGATCTCCGCCGCCTGTCAAATCTTGAACCTGAACCTGAGCATCTGGGAGGGCAGTTTTGATCATGTCCTCAACCTGATTTGGGCTAACCATCTGAATCTCCTGTAAATAAACGCTGAGCAATCACTCAAGCAAGAACTCAACTTTAGTCCGCTTCCATTCTCAGGCAATTCTACAGGCAATTCCACAGGCAGCTCTAAAATTCAGACAATTCTAAAACGCTCTTCACCCGTTCCCTAATTGCTGGGTGCTGTTGGGGCTGTAGAGGTCGGTGCAGGTTCTTGGTTGCGGGGGTAGGGGGTATCGACAAACCCTAGTTCAAACAGTTGGCGGTAGGCGCGCTGCCCTAAGTCACGAGTCGGGTTTTGGCTGCGCACGATTTGGATCAGTAGCGGCACGGCTAGGTCGGGCTGATTCCGAGCCCGATGCACCAGAGCCAGCTGATACGTCGCTTCATCACGCATCTGGGCAGATTCTAGCGCCTGACGTCGCTGCACATCGGCAATGCGATTATCAATGGGGTTGAAGCTGCTGTATAGCTCTTGGTAAAAATTTGAAAGCTGGTTAAACAGCTGGCGGGCATCTTGGAGCTTGCTGATAGCCAAGGTGTAATTTTGGGCGGCAACGGCAGTCGCAGCTTCTTCAATTAGGCGCTGCCCAGATCTCATGCTCAAAAGACTACCGTCTTGAGACAGCGGCCGCAGATCTTCAATGTTAGCCGGATTGACTGGATCAACAGGTGGCGCATCGTCTGTCAGAGCAGGCGCTGTAGGGATAGCTTGTGCCCAGCCATTGCCTGCAACCGAAAAGATGAGGGCGACGGCAACAGGTGCAGACAGAAGGCAGGCAAAGGGAAAGCGACGCAATACGTTGAAAAATACCATGTACAACTCTGCATTGATGCTGATGTGGACAAGTTTAACCTGCTCATGCACAGGGTAAATATTACCACTGTGAGGCCGTTAAGTCGCTCAACCTGACGGAAAACAACTGCCCGAAGCGGGCAGTGCCTATTCAGCGAGCGATACAGGATTTTGAGTTTTAAGTTTTTTTACGCCGATTGATTCGGGTTTCCGGGAAATGCGTAGGTAAAATCTGGATACAGTCCAATTTGATTCTGGGAAATCCTTGTTTTGTCCAGCTTCCGGGGGGTAAATCGGACTTAATCCAAACAGAAACCCTGTTGCTTTAGGATAGAGTAAGTTTCGCTTAGCCCAAATATACCTAACCTAGATATCCTTAAACATCTAAGGGATTATCCCAAATTTTGTCTATGCTAGGGTCTACAGCTAAGCGCTGCTAAGCGCTACAGAGATCAACCTTCTCTAACTAAGCGTAAAGCGCTGCACGTTAATTATGACTGGTGCTAATCCTCTGCCCAATTCGTCTCAAGGATTATCCTTCACTCCCGGTGTCCTACCGGCTCAGCAAGGGCTGGTGTTGCAGCGAGGTGGAGAGGAGTTGGCGATCGCGAAAGTGGGCGATCGCTTCACCCTACGTCCGGCAGAGGGGCACAGCCTAGAAGACGTGGCGGCGCTGCTGGGAGTGGAGTCGATCCAGCCTGTTCTTGGGGTCGATTTGGGGGTGGTGCAGGTCGCGCCTGACCAGCTAGATGCCGCCATTGACCGGGCACGGGCGAGTGCGGCTGTTGCCTTTGCCAGCCATCTGTACCACATGCAGAATAGTCCGCAAAACCTGGTGTATCTAACTGATGAGATTACGGTGCAGTTTGCTGCGGCCACTACCGCTGCCACGATGCAGGCGATCGCCACCGAGAATGGGTTGCAGGCAATGCAGCCGGTCGAGACCATTCCCTATACCTATGTGTTTCGGCTCACTACCCAGGCGACGGTTAACCCGATTAAACTGGCCAACCAGCTGATGCGCCGCCCCGACGTGCTGACCGCCGAGCCCAATATCGCCATGCGGGCACAGCTCCATTACCGCCCCCGCGATTCAGAGTATGGTCGCCAATGGTATTTGAGTAATACGGGCGGTGCCCAAATTGCACCCACGGCTCATATTTCGGTAGAACCGGCCTGGGATATGACGCGGGGCATGCGGTCGGTGGTGGTAGCAATTACCGACGACGGGTTTGACCTGAATCATCCCGACTTTCAAGGCAAGGGCAAAGTAGTCAGTCCTCAGGATTTGAAAACCCGCGACACCTTACCGCTGCCCGAAGCCTCCCAAGAAAGCCACGGCACTGCCTGCGCTGGAGTAGCGATCGCCGAGGAGAACAATGCAGGCATTGTCGGTGTGGCTCCCGGTTGCAGCTTCATGCCGATTCGCACCACCGGGTTTTTAGACGATCAGGCGATCGAAGATTTATTTAACTGGGTGATTCAAAAGGGTGCCTCGGTGGTGTCTTGTAGTTGGGGAGCTAGTGCGGTTTACTTTTCGCTGTCCTTGCGGCAGCGCGCCGCAATTTCTCGGGCGGCTACCCAGGGACGCAATGGCAAAGGCTGTGTGATTGTGTTTGCGGCAGGTAATTCTAATCGTCCGGTCAGTGGCTCTGTCAATGAGCAGGGGTGGCCGCAAAATGTGCTGAGCGGAGTGGTGAACTGGCTGAATGGGTTTGCGGTGCATCCCGACGTGATTGCCGTTTCGGCTAGCACCAGCTTGGGCAAAAAAGCGGCCTATAGCAATTGGGGCGAGGCGATCGCCGTAGCCGCCCCTAGCAACAACGCCCCGCCTGGGATCTGGTTGCCTCAGCAGGGATATGTGTTTACGGCTCCGGCGGTGCAGACCGCATTGCCTGGGGTGGGAGTATTCACGACCGATCGGCTGGGGGCGGCTGGCTACGATCCCGGCAGTTTTACTAATACGTTTGGCGGCACGTCTAGCGCCTGCCCAGTTGTGGCCGGGGTGGCGGCTCTGGTGCTCTCCATCAACCCTTACCTAACGGCACGCGAAGTTAAGCAGATCCTCCAAGAAACCGCAGACAAAATTGTTGATCCCGATCCCGATCCCCAGTTTGGGCTGCGCCTAGGCACCTACAACGCCAGCGGCCATTCTCAGTGGTTTGGCTATGGCAAAGTCAATGCCGCTCGGGCTGTGGATGCCGCTCGTCGCAAGCTACCAGGGGCGATCGCCCCCTCCCAGTGGCTGCAACAACAAAACATTACGCCTCTAGAAATTCCTGATGCCAGCCCGCGTGGAGCCACCAGCATCATTCAAGTGCAAGATGCCCGCCCCATCCAAGACATTCGCCTCACCCTCGACGTCGAACACAGCTACCTCGGCGACTTAGAAATTACCCTAACGCCGCCCCAGGGCGAGGCCACCCTGCTGCAAAGCCGTACCTTGGGGCGCGCGACCCGCCTCCAGACGACCTATACGCTACAAACCACGCCCTTCCTGCAATATCTCCTCAACCTGCCCGCCAAAGGAGTCTGGCAACTGCGCCTGATTGACCACGCTCCGCTCAACACTGGACGGCTGCTAAGCTGGCAGCTGAGCTTGGGGGTGTAGCTCGCGGCGCATAATCATTGGCAATTAGCGTTCGGGGGCACAGGCCGATAGGGTAGATTCCAGTACTTCCGATGCTTTGAGCCGTTCTAGAGCCAGGTTCAGGTCAGCCGTTAATTTTTTAGCGTCGGCTTTAGGATTTTGATGCAAATAGCCCGAAACATTCAGCGGCGTACCAATGCGGACATGCACATTGCAGCCCCATTGCGGCACCAGCTCACTATATTGCAAGTGAATGGGCACAACCTTAATTCCTAACCCCGGCTTGGCAGATTCTGCCTGGACGGCCAACCGAGCCAGCCCCTGCTTGATCGGGTGCAGTTGCCCATCTTGAAAAATTCCGCCTTCTGGGAAAATGACCAGCATTTCACCAGCCAACAGCAGTTCCAAGCCATAGCGCAAGCTGGTGATCCCCGGCTGACGAGGATTGACCGGGAACCCTCCCAATCGGCGAATCAACCAGCCCTGAATGCCTTTCACTTCATCAGAGGTCACCATAAACCGCAGGTAACGTCCAGTTACGCGTCGCCCGCTGACGTGAGGCACCACCAAAGCATCCCACCGGGAGCGATGAGTGGGTGCCAAAATCACAGGCCCCTCAGTAGGAATATTTTCTTGTCCAATGATCGATAGCTCGTCAAAGTAAGTGGGTAGCACAATCCGACTTCCCAACGGATATGCCAGCGCCGAGAGCCAAGGTGAAACCCGTGAATTGATGCTGCTTCCCCGATCGGATGACAAGGCGTTCAGGTTGATTTTTCTTGAATTGAGCAAAACCATAAACTTCGATCAACGCGCGCTAGTGCTACTTAACGTTACGGACTTTACAAATTATGTATCCCTCAAGCATAGACCCTTGATTCGCAGGCACCCTCTATCACAGGGACAGTTGTGCGGCTGTCCTGTAGGGCTAGCTTCATTCTTCCGGTAGATATATTTCAAACCGTTTCGTGGGGTGAGTCTGACGGCGATCGCCGCTGCTTACGAAACCAATTTTGTAATTGCTGCCGACAAGCCGCTGCCAAAACGCCGCTGACCACGCTAAATCGGTGATTAGAACAGGCACTGTCGGGAATATTAGCCACTGTCCGCACCGCACCTGTCTTTAGATCGTCGGCTCCATAGACCAGCGTCCCCAATCGCGCCAAAATAATGGCACCCGTGCACATAGGACAGGGTTCTAGCGTCACATACAGGGTGCAGTGGTGCAGCTGCCAAGACTGGAGCTGCTGTCCAGCCGCTCTTAGGGCCAAGACTTCCGCATGAGCTGTAGGATCGTGATCTCGCTCTCGTCGATTTTCTCCTGCTGCTAGCAGTGTGCCATCCGGAGCGAGCACAATGGCACCTACCGGAACTTCGCCCGCCTCTCCAGCCGCAGCCGCCAAGGCGATCGCCCGATTCATCCAATAGCGGTGAGCCTGATAGTTGGGGTAGTCTAGTTCACGTTGCAACATCTATAACAATACTCCGGACAGTTTTTGTGAAAGAGCTGGAAACCCGCGTTGGATCGTTACCACTTGCCCTCACCCTTTTCATGTATGCCGAAGGCTTTAAGC
>JAYUYI010000457.1:0-4010 GCA_043752545.1 Thermoleptolyngbya sp. | reverse complement strand
GAGGCCACCTGATCGGGCGGCAACAAACTGCCTACATGCACCTCACGGCTAGACTCAGTGCCGCTGGGCAGCACCGAGTAGGGATCAATCGGCAGATCTGCGACATCTTGACGTAGCTCTTGCAGCACCGCCTTGGCCGCTTGCCAGTCGGCTTCCCACTCGCCGCACAGCGGAAAGCTACAGGATGCCGTGCGTTGATTGGCCATCAGCGTTAGCCCCGCCTGACAATCAGTGACGCTACCAATTTGTCGAACTTTGGCATGGTTAAACCGCACAAATTGGCTGGTTTCACCCGTCAAGGTCAGGGTAAAGTGCTCATTGGGCTGGCGTTCTGACTGAAAATTCTTGAGTAACCGATCAAAGGTAGATTCCAGGACTTCAAACGTTTGCGACATAAAACCTTAACTCTCAATACCGCACAAACCCAACTTGATTGAGGATTTAGGCCAACCTCTAAGCGCCGCCGCCAAATACTTCCATATTGGCAAAGGCGCACACTGGCGATCCATGCCCAACCCGAATTGACTGGTTTGGCTCGCCTTTGCCGCAATACGGCGTGCCATACATTTCCCAACTGCTGTCATCTCCAATGCGGACTAGGCTGCGCCAAAGTTCTGGCGTCGTGCCCCGATAGTTGGGATTGCGCAGAGATTTGGTCAACTGCCCGTTTTCGATCAGTCGGGCATATTCGCAGCCAAATTGAAATTTGTAGCGCTGGTCGTCAATCGACCAGGAGCGGTTCGCTTCCATATAAACGCCGTGTTCGGTATCACGAATAATATCTGCTACCGAATCGCTGCCCGCTTCCAAATTCAGATTGGCCATCCGGTCGATCGGCGGGCGGTTCCACGACGACGCTCGGGCGCATGAGACCCCGGCCACTCCGGTGCGGGCTTGGCTTTCTAGGCCACCGAGACCGCGCATCAAAACGCCGTCTTTGATCAAATATTCTTTGGTGGCTGGTGCTCCAGTGTCGTCAAACCCATAGCTGGCAAATTCTCCAGGCACAGTGGGGTTAAAGGTGATGTTCATTAGCGGGGAGCCGTAGGCTAGGGTGCCAAAATCGCTGGGTTTGACGAAGCTGCCCCCGGCATAGTTGCGTTCATCGCCCAAAATCCGATCTAGCTCTAGCGGATGCCCTACACTTTCATGAATTTGCAGCATCATTTGGTCGGGGGCTAAGACCAAGGTGGTGGTGGCGGTGGGGCATTCTTCGGCGGTGAGTAGCTCAACGGCTTGTTCGCCAATTTGCCGTGCCCGCTCCCAGAGCGCCGCATCAGGAAACAGTTCCCAGCCCCCCTGGTAATAGTGACCGTTGCCGTTGTTGCTGCGCTGCTGCACGTCCGGCCCATCTTGGGCGATCGCCCCATAGGTCGTCCCCAGCAGCAAAAGCTTTTGATAGACTTCAGACCCATTGCTGCTGACATACCAAGACTCCACCTCCTGGGTGTCAGCGCTGGCGTTGGTTTGGACGATCTGGTCAGACACTTTCAGGGTCTGACACAGCCGGATCAGCAGCTCGTTGATTTCTCCAGGGGCGATCGCCTCCAACGGCTTCAGGAATGGAGAGGTATAGTTCCCCACCACCTTTGGTCGGGTCACGGGCGTCATCGGATAAATCGCCCACTGACTGGCGGCCAGCGCTTGCCGATAGGCAGCTTTAGCGGCCAATCGCAGGTGTTCGGGCTGAAATGAATTGATAGCACCATAGCCAATTTGACCATTGACTAAGACTTCAACCATAGTGCCGTAACTGAGCTGTTTACTGTTGCCCTGGGGTAAGCCATCGCGCACGTTGCGGCAGCTAGCAGTCTCTTTCACGGCTCGCAGCCCAACCCAATCGGCTGGCAAATCAAGGGTAGATAGCACATGTTGAAGTTCGGCAATCATATTACGGTGTCAGTATCGCGCTGGACTGTAGGTTGGAGAATAGGGGGCTGAAACTAGCAGATGGAACTAGCAATAGGGCAAAATGCCTGAGATCACAGCAATAGGGCAAAATGCCTGAGATCACTATGCTTGAGATCACTATGCCTGAGATCACTGGCCCCCCTGTAGGGAATGACTCACTGGTTTGGTGAAAAAACGGATGTGAACAGCTGTTAAGAAATGCAAAGATATCCTATCTCCGCACGTTTTTAAATGGGCATAATCCACACCGCCATCGATCGCCATCTGGGGCAACTGGTCAGTCCTACCTTAGATCATGGCAGCCACAACATGCCATATATCACCGTTGGGTATGGCAATTCTGGGCTTGAGCCTCATCTAAGCCAGCTTTTAACCCCGCAGATCTACTCAGGCTTAACCCAGAGCCTAAACTGCCCTCATCCCCCTTTCTTGAATGCCCTTTGGGCTATACCCCTTCTCCCAGGCGGGGAGAAGGGGAGCAAGAGTGGCTCAAAGTCCCTCTCCCGCTCTGGGAGAGGGATTTAGGGTGAGGGCAGCCTGAGTAGTTACCCCGCAGATCTACCCACTACCAGCAGGATGCAATACCTGTAATCGGACTGACTACATCTTAGCGAGCGATCGAAAAATACACTGAATTACCTAAGCCATCTGTCGCAGATATCGGTATCCTGGCGGACGCAATTCCGTATTGCTAGTATAAATTGGTAAAAGAATTGACATTAAGGCCGTGCAGCACTCAGGTGCTGTCAAGGTAAAAGACGACAAAATGTCAGCCCGCCACTGGAGTTCTGTGAAGGTAGAAATCACAATGAAAAGAGCCTTATGTATCTTAGGGGAACTAAGCGATCGCGATATCGATTGGTTGATAGAGGTGGGTCGGCGTGAACAGGTGCCTGCGGGTCGAGTGTTAATTTATGAAGGCCGCCCTGTCGATACGCTCTACATCCTGCTAGATGGGACGTTGATCGTGTCGATCTCGGCAGTAGAACGGCAAATTGCTCGTCTTTCTAGTGGCGAAGTGGTAGGGGAAATGTCGTTCATCGATTCGCGGCCTCCTTCAGCTACGGTACAAACCCTAGAAACCTGCTTGGTTCTGGCCGTACCGCGATCGCAGCTAGCCGAGAAGCTTCAGCACGATGAAGGCTTTGCCAGCCGATTCTACCGGGCGCTGGCCATGCTGCTGTCGCAGCGATTACGCGGCACGGTGAAACAATTGAGTGAGGATACCCCAAAACTCCCTGTCATGTCCGAACCTGAGCCGGAAACAGAATTGGTGGCGATCGCCGAGGCTCGGTTTGAGCGCCTTTTAAACGTAGGCGGGTAGCTCCTACTAGCGCCCCTCATTCTAACGATATAGTCCAGTGCCGAAGGGATAGATGCTACGTCCAACTCTATGTATTTACACATAGAATTGGACGTAGTATTTTTTAGGTCGGCTCTACGTATAGCCAGCAATGGGCATCCCTGTCTTGGCAACGGCATGGGGCAACGGCATGGGGCAACGGCATGGGATAACGGCATAGATGTAAAAAACTGTGCATCTTATTCGGTTGAATCCCTCAATTCTCTACAATGAGCCTAAGGATTTAAAAAAGTAGCGTGCTTAACCTATGACCCCTACCGTTGCCGATGTTATGACCCGCGATCCCATCGTGGTAAAACCCGAAACGCCCCTAAACGAGGCAATTCGCATTTTGGCAGATCACCATTTCAGCGGGCTGCCTGTGGTGGATCAAGGGGGGAAACTCGTCGGGATCCTGTCTGAGGCTGATCTGATGTGGCGCGAAGCGGGCGTCACCCCACCCCCCTACATCACCATTCTCGACAGCGTTATTTACCTAGAAAATCCTGCTAAGTACGAACGTGAGCTACACAAGGCGCTGGGGCAAACGGTTGGTGAGGTAATGTCTCAGAAGCACCTGATTACAACTCAAGCAGAAAAGCCGCTGCGTGAAGCCGCTCAGCTGATGCATGAGCGTACGGTGCATCGATTGCCCGTTTTGGATGCAGCCGGACAGGTAATCGGCATTTTGACGCGGGGTGATATTGTTCGCCATATGGCCGCCAGCGCTGGCCAGAGTGAGTGAAGTGAGTGTTGA
>JAYUYI010000456.1:0-9644 GCA_043752545.1 Thermoleptolyngbya sp. | reverse complement strand
AATTGGTCGAGTTTAGCGGGCCACCACCCGTAATCACATAGGGTTGTTCAAAACTACGCAGCGTAAAAATCGCCGTCGTCACCGCTGCAAAAATCAGCGTTGGACGCAATCCCGGCAGCGTAATATGCCAAAACTGCTGCCAGCCATTCGCCCCATCCAATTCGGCAGCTTCGTAGCGGCTAGGCGGAATTGTCTGCAACCCGGCCAAAAACACGACCATATTGAACCCTAGCTGTTTCCAAATGCTCAGCAAAATTAGCACAGGCATTGCCCACACCGTGCTGCTCAGCCAGGGAATGGCAGGAAGGCCGATCCCGGTCAACATGGCATTGACGGGGCCTTCCGTTTGAAACAGCCAGCGCCAGCCCAACCCCACCGCGACTAGCGAGGTAATCGAAGGGATAAAGTAGGCCGTTCGCAGCAGCCCCCGCAGCGCCACCGTCCGATTGAGCAAGACTGCTAGCCCCAAGGGGATCACCAACGCCGGAATGACCGTCGCAATTGTGAAATAGGCCGTATTGCCCAGCACCTGCCAAAAGTCAGGGTTCACCAGCAGCCGCCAGTAGTTGCGCAGCCCCACCCAATGCAAGCCGTCGCGAGTGAAGCTGCCCTGGGTAAGGCTCAAGCAAGCAAGATACAGAATCGGATAGAGGACGAAGATTCCTAGCAAAATTAGGGCAGGAGCCAAAAACAACCAGGCTTCCTGCACCTCACGGCGATCGCCCTTGGGTAGCTCAGAAAAATCAGATGTCATGGGTATGGCGGCTCTAGGTAGTGGCTCAAATTAGATGCCGGCAATTTGGCTGAGATAGCCATCTAGCGCGGCTCGTATTGGGTTAATGCTTTTGTAAAGCTGCATCTGAGGCGGAATTTGGGCGATCGCCGCCTCTAACCCGCGCGCCGCCTGGGGATGCTGCATCAAGATGGATAGCGGATAAACATAGGTGCGGACTGTAAATAGTACCGCATGGCTCTGGGGCAACCGCCGCAGCGTTTGCCGCTCTACTCGAATCCACAATTGCTCTCCTGCCCGCTCTGCTGTAATGCTATCGGCCATCTGATGCTGGCGGTGGAGTCCCAAAAATAATTCTGGTGTATCGACAATGCTCCAGTTAAATCGATAGCCCGGTCTGTGGGGCTGAAGCCGATCGAAAAACCCGTCCACTGGACGTGTTAGTTTAGCAGCATAACCCGGCACAGAAGCGTGAATCTGCCCAATCGGCTGCCCCAACTTTTCTTGCAGCCGCCAGTAGAGTGGGAAACATAGCGATGCCGCCCCTAACGTATAACCGATGTCATTTGAGCCGCTCTGGCCAGGTAGCATCAGGCAGAGGTCTTCTTGCACCAGCCGCCCCGCCAAATCTAGCGGGCGATCGCGCCACTCTGCCACCTGCCACCGCTCCCCAGTGCGTAGGTTGGTAATGCCTCCCGTCTCGCGCTGATAGTGAGTCGGAAACCGCTTGGGCAAATGCTCCAGCAGCAGCGTCAACACTTCCTGCTGCCCCGCTTCACTGCCGGAAACCGCCCCGTACACATCTGTATAGTGAGCGGCTAGCAGTTCTCGTTTGCGCGCCAGATAGGGCAGAAATTCATCGTCTATCTCAATCCAGGTGTCTAGATCGAGCGATCGCAGCCCCATTTTTAGCTGCCACTGTCCCTCGGCAAACGGCAAGTAGAGTGCTGGCCTCATTGTTTTAATCCCACTCTCGCTCTCAGCTTACTGTCTCATACCGCAACCGTTAAATCCAAAGGCGAGGATAGAAATCCACACCTTTTTTAAACCCCATCAGTATGAGATTTCCGTATAACTAAGATGGGGATTCATTAGGACAACCTCTATGGCATTCACTTTTGGGACGCGCATAGCGTCACCTGCACACTCAGCTTCAAACTCGGCAATGACAGACTTTTATAGTCAAGCAGACGTTCAACAAATTCTTCAGGTGGCGATCGCCCGTCAAGCCCAGGCGGGAGAAGTGGAGCAGTTGACGCGAGCACAATTGCTAGAAATTGCTGACGAAATGGGAATTTCTGCTGGAGAGCTGCAAATTGCTGAGCAAGAGTGGCAGGTGCAGCAAGGGGATGCCGTAGAGCGCCAGGAGTTTGATCGACTTCGCAGCAGCCGATTTCAGCGGCGAGTCACGCGCTATCTCATCGTCAACGGCTTTTCAGCCGCGATCGCCCTGTTAATTACCAGTGGCAGTGGTTTGCTGTGGGCACCCTATCTGGCCCTCGGATGGGGCATGATAGTAGCACTGGATGCCTGGAATACCTTCTACTTGTCAGGCGATCGCTATGAGGATGCATTTCAGAGCTGGCGGCGCAAGCGGCTATTTAAGCGCTCTGTCCATTCATGGCTCAATCGCTGGTTCAAAAATTAAGGATTTGGCCATACGTTAAACTTGGACTCGGCACGGAGGCTTTCAGCCAATCGGCCAAGACTTGTGGTCTAAAGTTGGGTAGAAAAACTCTCAATCGCTAAAATAGCAGTCAGAGGGATCCGGTGCTGAGCGCAGCTATTTTGAAAAACAGCTTATTACAAAGCCATAATTAGCTTACACAGTCACAATTAGCAAGAAAACAATAGCTGCTGCGCCTGATTCCAAAACAGATTCCACAACAGACAAGAGCACAGATGGGTGGTGAGGCTGCCGGTCGATACATGCCAGTCGATCCAGCTATTGGGCAACAAAGCGTTACGATCAGACCCGGTGTTACGATAAGACCCGTCAGAGTTGTTCTACTAGACAAATTTCCATAGACGACACACCTCGGAGCCTGATTGGCATGGTCACAGCACAAGATTCCGGAGATCCCAATCTTGGCCGTATTCTCCAGAACCGCTATCAATTGGTGGAGATGCTGGGTCAAGGCTCAATGGGACGTGTTTATGGAGCCAGAGACAGACTGCTGGGCGGGGTGCCGGTTGCAGTTAAGTTTTTGGCGCAAACCTTGCTCAACCAGCGGATGCGCGATCGCTTTGAACGAGAAGCCACCACCTGTGCCTTGCTGGGGCAGCGCAGCATCCACATCGTTCGTGTCACAGATTATGGCATTGATGAAGACGGGATTCCGTTCTACATCATGGAATATCTCAAAGGCGCAAACCTGAATGACGAAATTGGCAAACACCCGCTGTCGTTGCCCCGGTTTCTCAACATCACGCGCCAAGTTTGTCTTGGGTTGCAATGTGCTCACGAAGGGATTGTTGTAGATGGCGCACTTTGTCCGATTGTTCATCGCGACATTAAGCCTAGCAATATTTTAATTAGTCAAGATGACAGCTTAGGAGAACTGGCAAAAATCCTCGACTTTGGGATTGCCAAAACCCTTCAGGCAGATGCTAATCAAACCAACTGCTTTATGGGCACCCTAGCCTATTCATCCCCTGAACAGATGGAAGGGCACGAGCTAGATGCGCGCGCTGACATTTATAGCCTGGGCGTGATGATGTTTCAGATGCTATCGGCAAAATTGCCCCTCAATACCGATACCAATTCTTTTGGAGCTTGGTATCGCGCTCATCATCATCAATTGCCTCGTCCGCTTGAAGCCTCATTGGTGAGCGGTAAGCTACCTAAAGTCCTAGAAACCCTGATCATGGCTTGTTTGGCGAAATCACCCAGCGATCGCCCCCAAACAGTCAGCGAAGTCATCGATACAGTAGAAGCATTAGAGCAGCGATTTAGACCGGGATGGGAAATTGGTAAACGGATTGGCAACACTATTTCCACCCTGCCAATTGCCGCCCCTTCGGCGCTGTCAACCACCCCAACTGTAGATGACTTCTGTCAATCACTGGCGTGGCCTGCCGATAAACCGATTGGTGACATCACGTTTCCGCAGCCTTTGCGCACTGGAAGTGAGATTCTGCCTAGCCTATGGGTGATGTTGAGCGGTCAGGAAATCCAAGAGCGATTCAACTGCACTCGCTACAATCAGTTCCTATTTGCCCCTGCCCCGCATCCGTCATTGCTATGGCTCACGGTTCTCTACAACCATAGGCATGGTGCTCGCTGGCTATCGTCTTATCTAGATTTAAAGAGTGGTCAAGGCCAGCAAATGGCTCGGTTGTTGGGCGAGTCAGGCAATTACCGGATTCTTTTCTTTGCCCGAGAAGAACCCAAACGGTGTGCCAATGTGCTATCAGCTTCAATCCAGCCAGCCCAGTGTACAGAGTTAAAAGACTGGATTACAAAAGGGCAAATGTCTCCTGTCACCTCTTATTATGCGGCTACTAAAGAGCAGCTAAAACAAGCGCTAGAAACACTCAAGCCAAAAATTTTAATGAAGCTTGAAGCCATGCACACCATAGAAGGAAAGAGGTGAGTATTCCCTAATTTAGCTTAAAGCTTCCCTGGAGGGAAATAGAGTACCGGATGACAGCTGCGGCGCAGAATGTCGCCTGTGAAACTCGAAATTGAGTACTCAATCAGTTTGCCAATCGTGCGAGATGAGGTGGCGATCGCCGTAATGTCTTCATCGATCGCGGCGGCTAGCACCTGAAGCACTGGATTTCCTTGCGCAACTTCGGCCTTTACGGCGATCTTTGCCGCTTCTAAACTGGGCTGCACAGCCAACAAATTTTCCTGTGCAGTCTGTAGTTTGTAGGTGCGGATGGCGGGATCTCGGCCCACGTCTGCTACCACCGTGTAGAGCAAACAGCGCTCTGGTGAACCAGTGGGGTGCGCTTGAGTCAGGTGGGCAATTTGCTGCACCAGATATTGAGCGGCCTCGCTCGCATCGTAAGGAATCAGCAGATAGCGAAACAAATGGCGACAGCGCAAGTCTAGCTCTTCGTTCGTCAACGCGCAGATTAATTCTGGGCGCAGCATCAAAATCGGAACGGTAATTTTTTGGCACAGCGCTACCGATGTACTGCCAAACAGCTTTTCGCTCAGTAGGTTGCTGGTAGAGGTGCCCAGAACCACCACGTCGCTTTGATAGGTCTTAATAGCCGACAAAATTGACTCGACGGGTTTACCCCAAGCCACCTCCACCTTCACCTCAGTTTGAGCTGGGATTTCTCCCATCCGCGCCATCAGGCGATCGCGCACTTGCACGAGTCGCTGATCATCCTGCCGAGGAATCTGCTGTTCGGGCACGGCTACAACGTGCATAAACACAACGTGTTTAATCCCGCTAGCGGCGAGACTTGGCATAAAGCTCGCTAGGCGATACAACCCATCTGTGAAATCTGTGCAAACTAAAGCACGCTCGAACATAAACATCGACCTCGTAAAGAGATGTTTATATTAGTCTATCGGGTTCGGTCAGAATTATTTAGCAGTCCTTTACAACTCAGGAGTCGTTAACTCTATAAAATTTGCCAGACAGTTGTTGAAGCGAATCAACTGCTAGTGGCTACAGGCTGAACAGCTATTCAAACGGCAGAGCTGAATGACTAAACTCGCTAAACTAACAAACCATTCAGACAGATTAGCTTAGTAAAAAATAGTTTAGTAAACGTTTAACTCAATGCCGATACCAAATTTTGTCCCAAGGCTTGTTATGGATTCTGGTTCAAAATCGAGTTGACGCCCCAGCATCCCCAGTTCTTTTCCACATTAGCTAGGAACAGAGCAAGAGAGGGAGGTCGCCTACTACGAAATCCCTGGTTATAGCTGTGAGCCAGGTTCAATTCCCCATTGGGTTTTGAGGAGTTGGTTGTAGGTGACTTTCAGGTAGATATTTTGCTCATACAGCTTCATCAAGAAATCTTGAGCCTGTTCCCGGCTCATGCGCTCAACTTGGTTTTGAAACGACCGAAGATTAAATTGTTGCTCTAGAGACAGTTCGATAGGATGGTTCATACGTCACTCCTTAGACTGAGGTAAGAGATGGAATCAAGGGTTTCAAACAGTTCAGGTCGCTAGGTCTGACCTGCTTAAAGGTTTGGCGATCGCCAAGCCTGCCTGTAAGCGAGGAATATTCAAGAACAGCTCAGAAATATCCTCGTATTAAAAAAGATAACAACCATTTGACAAAATGCCCACCCCCCTAGTTGGGTAGTTTTTGGGTAATAACCGTCAAAATTAGCTCCTTCTTTTGCCGGATTTATTGAGCGAGATACTGAAGAATTCCCCGTGTACAGCGCTTTTAGTAGTTTTAGCAAGTAAAGAATTGTAAAAAAGTTTGAGTTGAACATCCTGACGGCTTGACAGAAATCCCATCTTCAGTTTTTCCTCTAAAGTGTTTCAGGGACGTGGCTTGAGGCAAGATCGGCGGATGCTATTAAAATTTCTGATAATTATCAGCACAGATGATAATGTTTCTAACGCCCTAGAGGGTTAGCGCACGTCAATTCATAGCCTGAGACTTGCACAGCACAGGAATTTCAGCGTCCTTGAAGGAAACTAGCAGAGCAATTGAGAAGCATGACCAACACCCGATGCGTCAAGGATTACCCTGGCGTAGCATTGACCTGGTTCTGGTGCGCAGTTACGGCGGCAATCACCACTGTGATGTTGTCGCGCCCCCCCTTGTCTCTTGCTGCCGTCACTAGGGCACTAGCGGCTTTTTCACACGAACGAATGGATTTAACGTGGAATGCAATCAGGTGATCAGATAGCTCCTCGGTTAACCCGTCACTGCACAGCAGCAGGCGATCGCTAGGCTGAATATCGACTGTCTGAACATCAATGGAGCGGAGGTCTTCTCGCCCTAGGCATTTCGACAAAATATGCCGCCAGGGGTGAACTCGCGCCTGATCGAGGGTGAGGTCTCCGACTTTCATGGCTCGGGCTACCCAGGTGTGGTCTTCAGTAATTTGTTCTAGTTTTGACCCTCGCAGGCGATAAAGCCGAGAATCACCAATATGAGCACACCAAGGCTGGTCATTGCGGAAAATTAAAACAACCGCTGTGGTGCCCATATCAGAGCGTTCGGGATGGCTGTTTTGGTCAGTCAAAATCTCCCGATTTGCTTCTAGAAATGCTTGCTCTAACAGCGCTGGCGATGTTTCGCAAGAGTCCCAATGTTCGTTGAGATAGGCTTGAATTGCTTTTGTGGCAATATTGCTGGCTTCTTGCCCTCCTGCATGCCCCCCCATACCGTCTGCAACAATGAAATACCGACCCTCTGGGTGGAGGTAGTAAGCATCCTGGTTTACGCTGCGGACGAGTCCCGGATCGGTGAGACCCGCGAAAAAGCATTTCATAAGGCGACAGCTGCCATCAGGGTGGAAGGGGCTAGGTCGTACAAGTTAGGTTAGAGCTAGTCTTGGCGTGGCTAATCTTGGTATGACTAGTCTTGATAGGGCTAGTCTTGGCCAAGTGAACAGCGATCGCACTAACGCCTTAGCATAGCTAAAATGTGCGATCAGCGCGATTAATCTGTAGCAGAAGCCGGACAAATGCGACCGCCGCGATCGCCGCCGCACCAGCGGGCACTAGAGCAAGCCATAAATAATGATTCACCACTAAAATAGTAGCGGATACGGTAAACGCTCCCATCAACAGGGCGTAATTAGTCCCCATATTAACGTTACTGAGGCGTCGGAGCATTCGATCTGTTTCTTGCGATCGCACCCGTAGCCGCAGGTCGCCTCGCTCTAGCTTATCGATCGTGTCTTCAATGCGACGGGGTAAGCCCAACGCCGTGCTGCTCACCTGTGCCGCCTGCCGTCCTAGTTCGCCTAAAAGGCCAGTGGGATCAGAACCATTACTATTCGACATAATCTGCATCGCAAACGGCCGTGCGACCTCCATAAAGTTAAAATCTGGGTCTAGTCCCTTACCCACCCCTTCTAGGGTAGAAAATGCTCGCATCACAAACGTAAATGTTGCTGGAAACCGGAAGGGCTGATCGTAGGCAATTTCGTACAGATCTTCACTAATGGAACTCACCGACTGATTCTCAAACGGCTGATCCATAAAGTGATCGAGCATGTACTGAATCGAGCGGCGCACGGGACCCATGTCTTCTGACGGCGATAGTGCTCCCAACTCGACCAGCGACGCTACAACTCGATCGGCATCTTTTTGAGCAATGCCAAAAAAGGTATCGAGCAGCTTTTCTCGTGTAACCGGCTGCACGCGCCCCATCATGCCAAAGTCGTAGAAAATTAACGACCCGTCTGGGCTAACGGCTAAGTTGCCTGGATGGGGATCGGCATGGAAAAATCCGTCATTGAGTAATTGTTGTAGGTATGCCTTTGCACCGAGCTGAGCCAAGATTTTGCGATCTAACCCAGCGGCTTCGAGCGCTTCATAGTGGCTAATTTTGATCCCCGGTATATATTCCAGCGTCAGAGTTCGCGAAGAACTATATCGCCAGTAAACACGGGGCACCTTCACCCACTTCTCTCGCCGGAAGTTGCGTCGAAAGGTATCGGCATTGCGGCCTTCCTCTAGGTAATCAATTTCTTGCCACAAAATGCGGCAGCATTCTTCATAAATACCAAGCCAGTCTCGGCCTCGACCCCACTTGGGATGACGTTGGAAGTAACGAGCAATGCCCTTCAAGATCGCTAGGTCGATTTCAAATAGCTTTTTTAATCCAGGCCGCTGGACTTTGACGACTACCTCTTCGCCGGAGTGGAGTTGGGCGCGGTGTACTTGCCCCAAGCTAGCCGCTGCCAGAGGGAGTGGATCAAAGCTTTGGTAAAGCTGTGGGACAGATTTACCCAAATCAGCCTGGATAATTGCCTCTACTTGCTCATAGCCAAAAGCGGGCACTTTGTCTTGAAGCTTCGACAGTTCTTCTACAAACTCGACTGGAAACAAATCAGCGCGAGTGGAGAATAGTTGACCTACTTTGATAAATGTAGGTCCTAGCTCTAGTAAGGTTTCTCGAATCCAGACCGCAAGCGATCGCCGCCGAGTAGCTTTTTTAGCATCTGTGATGCCGCCCTTATAAGTCCAAGACTTGTTGTAAGCTACTTGAACCACCAGCAGCTTCAAAACGAACGTCCAAATATCTACATACCGTCGTCGCTGTGAATAGTTTTCTCGATTCCAGCGGTAAGATTTTGCCGCATAAGGCTTGTCGGTTGCCACAGCAGAAACAAAGCTCTCTAAAGGATCGGTGCGGTTACTAGGCAAAGCGGCCACTTTTGTAAGCGGCTGAGAGGGAGCTACGGGATGCCCCGTATCTGATGCAACAGAGTTAGAGTTATCAGAATGAGCAGACACCAGATCCTTAGGAACCTACGTAGAGAGCGTGGACAGAGCTGACAAGTGGAAGGGCAATGAGCCTAAACAAGTGGGGCTAAGGACTGAAAACGGCTGAAGTCGAGAGCTGAAAGATGAAGTCAAGCATCAGGCGCTAGTGTCACTCTAGGCTGGTGTAGCTCTAGACAGAGCGTGCCCGATAACGCTGCAATTCAACCCTCAACTGGGCGATCTCGGCTCTCAACTCATCGATTGTTGTTTGCAGATCGTCACCGGGTGCGGTTCCAGCTGATGCCGCAGTCCCTGGCCGCGACTGCATTGCTTGCTCTGCATCTCGATTTGCTTTTTCTAACACCTGTTCCATGAATTGCCGCAGACGCTCTCGTTGCTCTGCATCAAATTTGCCTAAGTCGCTCATCGTTTTGGAAACGGTGTTTTCAAATTGCTCACCGCAGGCTTCCGCCAATGCTCGACCGACAAAAAAAGCGTTAATCAGAGGGCTATTCATAAAGAAATTTTACGCAGTATCCG
>JAYUYI010000455.1:0-9648 GCA_043752545.1 Thermoleptolyngbya sp. | reverse complement strand
ATAGCGAGGTTGCCGCCTAGGAAGCTGGCAGGTTAAATCTAAGCGGAGCTAGTTTTCAGGACTCGTTCAAAGGCATGCTGACGGGTACTAATCGGTTTCAGACGAAATTTTTACGTTAATTTCAGCACTGCCACTGCTTTCTGATTCGGTATTGTTTTAGCAAGGAATTAAATTTTTAATGACCCAATCCCCCAATACTCAGACTTTTCGCCCCGCCAACGTCCCGGCTGCTAAGGGCTATGCCGTCGAGCAAGCCGTCGCTGATAGCTATGAGCTGGCGTTCACGGCTGCCCACGCGGCTGACGATCGCAAAGGTGCCGACATTGTGTTGCTGAAACTGGCCGAAGTGTCATATCTAGCAGACTATTTTGTGGTGGCGACAGGGTTTTCGCACGTACAAGTGAGGGCGATCGCCAATTCCATTGAACAATCTGTGCAGCAAACCTACAATCGGCTGCCCACCCATCAAGAGGGGCAAAAGGATGGAAGCTGGGTAGTCCTGGATTACGGCGATGTGATTGCACATATTTTTTTACAAAAAGAACGTGAGTTCTACAATTTAGAAGCCTTTTGGGGGCACGCGGAGCGGGTAGCCTTTACTGCCTTGCCCGCTCATTAGGAACAAGTGAGTGTTGAGGCTCCAGTTTTGAGGTTTGAGTTGACGTTTAACTCAAACCTCAACGCCTGACTTAACTCTGGTTCTGGGGAGGTTTGGCAGCGCCTGCCTCTAATTGGAAGGGTTCAATGGCTGCTCAGTACAGCCGGAACCATCGTGCAGGCGTTCTATCTAGCCGGATGTGACGTAGGCTTGAAATTGGGCATTTCTGTAAATGCACTGACATTAAAACGCTAAAGTTAGGTAAATCACTTGCCCCTTGACATGAAATCTTCTGTTCCTGTCTGTCCGGTTCCTGCTGAACAGCAGCCCATTAACGAGTTCCAGGATTTGTCAGGCTCCTGGTTTTTTCACTGGGCAATGTTAGATTTACAGGGGTATCTCAAGCCGATTTTCATCCTCTGGAGCCTGAGCTGGCTGCTGGCTGGACCAGTTGCTGCGGTTAGCTTTCATCCCAATCGCTACCCCGTACAGTTCTTTTTAAGCGGTGCGGCGGGAGCCTGTGTGCTGCCGCTGTTGGCGCTAGCTCGGCTAGGGTTGGGGTGGTGGTATGTGCGCGATCGCCTCTCTCAAGAAACCATCTTCTATGAAGAGTCGGGCTGGTATGACGGCCAAACCTGGACTAAGCCAGCAGAGGTATTACAGCGCGATCGCTTGATTGTCACCTACCAAATTCAACCGATCTTAAAACGCCTAGCGCGCACCCTGGCTTTTTTTTCAGTTCTGTTCTTGCTAGGCTGGGTGGGATGGGGCTTTGCTGGGGGAGTAGGAAACAATTAATTATGTCAAGGTTTGCAGGATGACTAGGGGAAAACGGACACAGGCCGCAGAGTTGGAAGTCCGACTGTTGCGAGAAGGAATCATTGAATCCACGCACCACGTTCAGGCAGCCGTTGCCGACGACCGGGGCAGGTTGCTATCCGTAGCAGGTAGTGCTGAAACAGCTACGTTTGTCCGCTCGGCCTTAAAACCGTTTCAGGCGTTAGCGGTAACTACCAGCGGCACGTTGGAACGCTATGGCTTAACCGATCGCGACCTGGCCATTATTTGTAGTTCTCACCAGGGCAGCATTGAGCAGGTGCGGCAGGTGTTTAACATTTTATGGCGGTGCGATGTAGACCCGTCGGCACTGCGATGCCCTATCCCTGAGGGCAAGTACAGCCCTCTACAATACAATTGCTCTGGCAAACATGCCGGGATGCTGGCCGTTTGCCGCCAGCTTAACTACCCATTAGGCGATTATTTACAGCGCAACCACCCGGTGCAGACATTGGTTCTCAGCAAAGTTTCAGATCTGCTGCGGATGCCTGCTGCCGAGTTTATTGCAGTTCACGATGACTGCGGCGCGCCCACATACTTCATGCAGCTGGCGCAGATTGCAACGCTCTATGCGCAGCTCGCTTCGGGCAACAATTTGGATCTAGAGCGAATTAGCCGTGCCATGACACATCATCCGGCGTTGGTCGCGGGAGATGGCGAGTTTGACACGGAATTGATGCGGCTGACAGCAGGCGAATTGGTCAGCAAAGCGGGAGCCGAGGGCGTACAGTGCATTGCCCGTGTGGGTGAAGGGCTAGGGCTAGTGATCAAGGTATTAGATGGGGCTAAACGAGCAAAATACGCGGTTGCCACCCAGTTGCTAAAGCAAATGGGCTGGATTACCCCGGCGATCGCCGAAACCCTAGCCGACCGTTACCTAAGTTTGGGCGAGTTTAAGCGGCTCGATGTTCAAGGTGAATTGACCCTGCTGTGACGATATAGATCACTCGGGTCACTGGGCTGGTTCAGCAGACGGCTCAACAGGCTGGCTGGGAGATATCTGTTCTACCGCAACTAGAGCTTCCATTACAGCCCGGGCAATCGGGGCAGCAACAGTAGATCCATACGCATCGTCACCTTGAGGCTCATCCACAACCACCAGCACCGTGTATCGTGGCAGCTCTGCCGGGAAAATCCCGACGAAGCTAGTAATCCGCGCATCGGAATAGCCTCCGGAGGTGCTCGCTTTCTGGGCAGTTCCAGTCTTACCTGCAATGCGGTAGCCTGGAATTTGAGCAATTTTTCCGGTACCGCCTTCCACTACACCCTCCATCATCCTCAGCACCGTTTGTGTAGTCTTTTGAGAAAATAGGCGGGGTGCTTCAGGTTGGGAAGGTTGCCAGTGTGACTGTCCGGCATGGTCATATAATCCTTGCACCACATGCGGCGTAACTAGAGTCCCTCCGTTTGCTAACGTGCTATGCAGCTGAGCTAATTGAATGGGAGTCAGGGTAAACCCTTGCCCAAAGGCAGCCGTAGCCGCTTCAATTGGGTCGGCCAAAAATTGGTCACGAGATTTTACCTGTCCGGCAATTTCGCTCGGCAAGTCGATGCCGACAGGTTGCGATAGGCCAATTTTTGCTAGCCAATCGTAAAATACGTTCCGCTTCAGCCGCTGCATGATTCGCACCATCCCTACGTTGCTAGAGTATTTGACGATATCTGATATGCTTTGCGCTCCTCTAGCTCCGTTTTGGGCATAGTCGTTGTTCTCAATCGTCCACTCACCAACCGCAATACTGCCTTCGTCGTTAAACACGTCGTCAGGGCGAATAGCACCGGTTTCTAGGGCGATCGCCACATTAATGGGTTTGAACGTCGAGCCAGGTTCGTAGGGATCGGTCAAGGCCCAGTTACGCAGATTTTCTAATCCATAATTGAAATAGCGATTAGGGTCATAGGTTGGCTCTGTCGTCAGCGATAGCAACGCTCCATCTCGAACGTCCATCACAATAACGGCACCCCGCTTGGCATTGTACTCCTGCATTTTCTGCTTGAGGGCGGTGCGGGCAACTCGCTGGATGCGGCTATCAACCGTCAGCTTGAGCTGCAAATCATCTTGCTGCAACAGTTTATCGGGAACGCGTCCAGGCGTCAGGGTATCGTTCCCAGCACGCAAAAACCGAGCAGCCTGTAGCGATCGCTCTAACAGCTGGTTCTGGCTATATTCCACGCCTAGTTGCGGTTTACGGTCTACATCAATGTAACCGACCACCTCTGCCAGAGAATTTTCTTGTGGATAGAGCCGCTGTTGTCGCGGCACTAACTCCAGCCCATCTATTGACTGAGCTTGAATCCGATCGGCCAAGTCTTCTGACATCGCATATTCAATCTCGATCCCCGTATCTTGACGATTGAATAGGGCACTGAGGTCTGCTGCCGAGCGATTGAGGATGGGTGCTAGGAGCGCAGCCAGATCTGGTTTAGGCTGCTTAAACATAATCGGATGGGCGTATAGGGTATAGACTATCTGATCGAGTGCAAGAGCGTTGCCCTGGTGGTCAACAATGGTGCGCCGAGGCAAGAGAGGGCGCAGGTTGACAACCTGCTGCTCAATCGCTTGCTGTTGCAGCCAGCTAGCTTGAACAATTTGCAACCGAAATAGATTACCCACTAGTATCAAGGCGCTGAGGGTCAACATGCCCCACACCAGCCAAATCCGAACATGTAGTTTACGCGCGGCGGTAGGCGAGAGCGCAGCAGGAAGTTTGTAGATAGGAGGTCTGCGGGTTCCAGGTCTGCGGGTTCCAGGTCTGCGGGTTCCAGGATGAGAGCGATCGCCGACCCCGCGAGGAGGTATGAATGAGCGCGATCGCAGTCCGGCTCGATTCGGCTGGGAAGTTTGGTGAGAGGGGGCGATCGCTACGGGTTCATTCCGACTCAATCGCTGGACAGACAATTGCCGACCGCGTTCTCCTGGAGCACGACGCTGCTTCCCCTTAGACGAGCGGCGGAAACGATCATCACCCGAAGATGGAGGAACACCAGTAGACATGAGTAGGTTAGAGCAATAGGGGCTATGTTGTATGCCTTTGTACCCAGTATGCCTTTGTACCAGCTGCTGGATCTAGGATGGCAGGGTGCTAATACCCTTGGGGCGGATTGACAGGCAACGGCGGTAAATCTTGCGGGCCAGGTGAGGCTTGAACTGGCAGCGAAGGTTGAGAAATGGAAGCCTCCAAAAAAATTGCATCCGCTGGCTGAGGTAACACCAAACCCGAATTTGGGCTTTCAGCCGCTTGTGCCATCTGGCTGCTTAAAATTTCATTCGCTACTGACAGCTGCCGCTCTTGGCGCTGGAGAGCCTGAAGACTGTGGTAGTCTTGCCCCCACGCTTGCTGGATATAGGCCGTCCAGCCATAAACCGCGAGCAATGCAGCGCCTAGCAGCAGCGCTACCCCCCCAGAGCTACGTTGCAGCAGCAGTAGCAGTTTCAACCAGCTAGGAGACGACTTGGGTTGAGGCAGCCGCCGAACAGTTGTGTTTGGGGCAGGACTCGCTCGCCGGGAGGGAGTCGCCGGACGCAGCGGCGGAGATTGGAGCGGGGCACGGCGTGGGGCTGTGGGCGCTAGCTCTATTCTGGCAGGAACTCGGGGGGAGGGAAAGTGGGCGAGTTTATGAGTGCCTTGGGAACGCTCGGCATAGATAGGACGACGAGACGACTTGAAGGTGTTTCCGGAAGCAGGTGGCCGATTAGGAATAAATGATTGAGGCGCAGCGGTCATTAACATTCACTCCTTCCAATACATGAGATCTCTGTGGAGATCGATAGGATCTGGTAGAACAGCCCGGTGCGATCTCTCTAGAGGGAATTGCTGATGGTAATTCATCTACCCATCAAGCTGACCCGCTTGCACTACCCAATCATAGTTGTACGAAGACAACTTGTTATGGTCGGGAAACTATTTAGTTAACCAAATATTTCCCAAAGATACCAGGGTTTTTCCAATATTTCAGCCATTACTTAAGTGAAATCTGATGCAAGCAAGCAGATCCAAGTAGATCTGCTTGTTGTTGTCCAAGATACCCGGTGGACTGGCGATCGCCCCATGTTAAATCTATTAAAGACTTTTTGAGTTGTTGGCTGAATCTGACTGGTAGTTGCTATACCTAAAACAGCGCAGTTTTTTGACGTGAAAACAACTTTTTTAGCGCTAGCTGGAATTTTTAGCGCTAGCTGGAACTTTCTGTCGCTGCCGTCGATTGATTGAATCAGCAGATCGATCAGTTGTCTTAATGGAGTTGGCCAGGTTCCTATCGCTCCACTGAGATCGTCTGATTTCAACGATCGCCTGAGATCGTCTGAGTTCAGCGATCGCCTGAGATCGCCTGAGTTCAGCGATCGCCCACCTAGCGTTTTGTGCTTCCCTGTTTTTGCCCTGTCAGCTGAGTCAATTTTCATGAGTCTGCATGGGCTAGAGGCCAGCCTTAGCTGCCTCTTGCTCTATGGCGAGCTGTGCTGCCAGCATATATCCGGACTTAGAACCCGACTAGCTCACGCAAACCCTTTGCCTCACTAATGATTCTTCACTATTTAATACTCGCTATTTAATCCGCTCTAATTACACTCATGACTCAGCAATTTGTCCAGATTGATCCGCTCGATAGTCCCTATCCAATTCCCTGGAGTTGGGTGCTCGCAACCCAGGCAGAGCATGGTTCAGATCGTTCTTGGGTTACTCCCCAACTGTACTATTACCGAACGCAGGCACTGATTTCACCCGATGGCCACTATGCGGCCTATAGCAGGATGCAAATGCAAGTTTTGCCAGACCTAGCTCATAGTCAAGTTAGCAGCACGCTGTTTGTTGAAAACTTGCGCACTCGAGATTTGCAAACGTTGGCGGCGACCTCTCCTTTCTCTAACAATCCGTTTGCCCCTAATGTTGAACCGGCACAAGCGGGCATGATCGCTATCGGCATTCCCGTTGCCTGGTCAGAAGCGAGCGATCGCCTGCTGTCACGGGAGTTTGAGTCGTTGTTTGGTTCAGATATTGCATCTGATTATGCGGTCGTCTGGGAGCGTCAATCTAGACAAGTGCGCACGTTAGCACCGGCAGGACTGCAATACACCAACGCTGTTTTATTAGGCTGGAGTCAAGCCTATCCTGAACAAGCATTGTTTCGGGTTTGCAGCTTGGGCGATCCAGATCCGCAGCTGTGTTCAGTTGCTCTGTCAGGGCAGACCAACCTGGTGCCAGACGATCAGCCGATGAGCTTTGGGCAGGTCATGAATAACATTTGGGCAGGCCCTCAGGCTCAATCCCAGGTCGCCAGCTAGGGGCAAGCTAAAAATTCTCGCCAGACGGGTAAACGCTGTTTGCCCTATCTGGCTGGAATTTGCCATCCTTAGGGTGAGGGTGACGGATCGGGTGTGCCATACCAAGGGCTAACCTGGATCACGCTACTGGGGGTAAATACGACCCGAAACAGTCCTACAGGTTCTAGATTGGTTTGCTCTGCGGGTTTGTACTGCAAGTCGGGGAGGGGCGTTTGGTGGGCGTAGTTTACCGCTGACTGGTTCATGTAGCGGAAGCCAAGAATGTCACCATTTTGAGCTGCCGATACTTGGTAGATCAAGTCTTCTGTAAAGTCGGTGGGCTGCGTCCAAGCTTCAGCCAGCTTGTCTCGTAGTTGGAGCTTCAAGGCGCTGAGTTGCCCTGGATCTGTAATCTCGGGCGTGGTATTTAGTGCACTACTCAGCGGGGTGGGGCTGGGTGAACTAACGTCTGTAGGGCTGGCTTCAGGGCTAGCTAGCTCAGCTGCAGGTACCGCAACGGCAGCGGGGGATGTGCCAGGAGGGCTAGCCGCCACGGGTGAAGGACTGGCGGGCGACGACTGAGTAGTCGGGTCGGTTATGCTTTGAGGTCGGCGTTCGGGAATGGGGACAAAGAAGAGGGCGATCGCCGCTGCGGCTAAACTGGCCAACCCAACGGCGGCGGGCACCACCTGTTTCGTCATCGGTTCGTGCGTCATCGCATACCGCTTAGAAACGGGTGCTAGCTGAAGCGTTAAGTTGGGAACAGTTTGAGTGTCTGCAAACAGTTGGTCAATCGCGTCTACCAAGTCGAACAGTTGGCCTGTGCGCAAGTCTACTTCAACAGGAGGGGAGGCAACTCGTCGCCCTGCCACTTGGCTGCCATTCATGTCCAAAGAAGGCGCTTCAGACTGAACCGTCAGTCGATGGATATCGCTATCGACTCGTGCTAACGACACCAGACCAAGCCTGCCCTCACGACTGTGGTGGGGATGGGGAACGCTGCTCAAAAATTCTTGTGCATAGTTGCTAACGGCGATCGCCAGACTTTCTAAAAAGTCTCGTCCGCCGCTTAAAACGGTTTCATGCCCCAAAAATTGGCACTCGGCATTAGTAACCACGGATATCACCGGGCGAACACCCGCACTGGCCGCCGCACTGTCTGCTAGTCCTTCTACGGTCAGTTTGCAGTTAGGGAGGCTGTATTGACGTCGAATCGTCATGTTACTTCTCCATCAAACAGGCTAAACCATACCCGCTGTGCCCCGGCTGTACCCGTGCAAAACAGCAGCTGCCGGAGTAAATTGAGAGCCAAATCGTTGAGTTTATCATCGCTGCCATACAGCATGACCGCTGCCCGCTTGGGGTTCATGCGGGAACGAAAATGTGCCCGAAACCGCTCTAAATATTCTGCCAGCCGAAAATGGTGATCAAACGATAGCTCTTTCTCATTTAGCTGCTGTGCCGCTAGCAGTAGTTGTCTCACCAAGGCGGTTAGCCGCCGCGCTAGGCTACAAGCAATGAATACCATGGCCTTGGCTTCAAGCTGAGCGAGCTCTCGGCGCTGGCTGCCATATCGGCGTAGCGGATTGGAGCTGCGTAACCGCCACAGAGCCACCCGGTTTTTGACCACACCTTGGAGTTGCAATTCTTTAGCGGTTGCTAGCAGGGCTTCCGAGCCACCCAAATCCAGCGCTTCGATCGCCAGCAATAGCAGGTCAATCTGCACCCGCGCTCGACGTGGACAGCCATTGCCAGCGAATGGAATGTCGGGCAAGGTATCCAACAGAATGGGGGTAGGCGGATTGGATGGACTTTGTACTTGCATTAACCCTCGTGCGGTGGTTCAGCAGAATTCTATATCAAAACGTGATTTGTCTTGCAACTGGTAGCGCCCTGTTTGGCTAGTGTGCCCGGTTTGAACTGGGAGAAAGTCAGCTTAGACTTCGACCTTGACCCCGCGCCAAAAGGCAATGTAGCCTTTAATGTTATTGGCGGCATCCTTGGGCGTGGGATAGTACCAAGCAGCGTCTTTGTTGACTTGTCCATCGACTACAACGCTGTAGTAGCTGGCGCTGCCTTTCCAGGGGCAGGTGGTGTGGGTATCGCTGGGCTGAAAGTAGTCAGAATTAATCGCATCAGGGGGGAAGTATTGGTTGCCTTCCACCACGACGCAGCGATCGCTTTCGGCTAAGACAGCCCCGTTCCAGATAGCTTTTGGCATAGAGTTAGGTTCCTTGAAGTAAACGCTTGACTATTCTAGCGCTTTGGGTTTTTCCAAAGTTATTCAAATTTCTAGGAAAAGATCTCTAGATTGGGTGCCAAACTAGAGCCAGAGTCAATCGCCTTTGCTGGTTTTGCGTGTAAACAAGTTAATCACAGCTAGTGTTCGTTTGGAGTTATGTCCATGAGTTTGTCTGCTCCTGCTGCCCAATCGCGCCAGAGCGATCGCCCCTCTAACGAGTTAATTGACTACAGTTCTGCCCAGTCGGTGCCCGAGGTGATTGCCCGTTGTGCCCAGCATCCCCAGATCTCGACCGTGGCCGCCCTGTACGATCCCCATGCCAAACCAGAGCTGACCATCACCTATGTCGAGCTGCATCAGTCCATCCAGCAGTTTGCGGCAGGGTTGCAGCAGTTGGGAGTGCAGGTGGGCGATCGCATTGCCCTGTTTGCCGATAATAGCCCTCGCTGGCTGATCACGGACTTAGGCATTCTGACGATCGGCGCAGTCGATGTCGTGCGGGGTGCCGATGCTGACCGCGATGAGCTGCTGTACATTGCCGAAAATAGTGGCAGTACGGGGCTAGTGGTCGAGAATCTCAAGACGCTGACAAAATTAGGCGATCGCATCGACAGCCTGCCCTTGCGGTTCGCGCTGCTGCTCTCAGACGAAGAGCCGCCCGCTCACGAGTCGCTCAAAATTTTCAACTTCTCACAGTTCATGCAAACGGCG
>JAYUYI010000454.1:0-4026 GCA_043752545.1 Thermoleptolyngbya sp. | reverse complement strand
TTGATTTGGTCGCTGGCGGTGGCGCAGTTGAACCGCAACGTCTTGAAACTCTGATTTGGTAACGACCCGAGCATAATGGTCAAATCCTGGATGGTAATTGGTGGAGTGGCGATTGGGTTGGCGATCGCCCTCAGTGGGTTGAGTACGCGTCGCGGCAGTCAGTGGTTTCGGCGACTCAGACGCCCGAGTTGGCTAACCTTTGAGCGAGCAATTCCGCTCATCTGGATCACCATTTTCATCTGTGGGGCTTGGTCTGCCTATATTGTTTGGGAGCAGAACCCCGGCACCCCGCAAACCTGGTGGCTGATGGCGTTTTACCTGGTGCTAGAGATTGTGACTCTCGCCTATACCCCCATGATGCTGTGGTTGCGGCGGATTAATGCGGGGGTGGTGATTGGTGGCGCAGGTTTTCTGATTGCCATCAGCTTGGCGCTCACTGTGTTTCCAGTGTCCCAACTGGCCATGTTTTTGCTGATTCCTTACCTGCTATGGAGTCCCATTGGCACCTACACGACCTGGGTCATGGGCCAGTTAAACCCGCTCGATCAGTAAACTGGCGATAGAAATACCGCTATTTTTTCTGCTCTGGTCTGTTCCGCGAGGGTATATCTCTGCCTTTGTAGAACTGTTGCTCTAGCCGCCCGAGCCACAGCCAGATCGCTCCGGCCACCAGGGGAAAAGCAGCGGCAGACAGGGTCAGACCCGGAGCTAGGTTACTCAAGAACACAGTCAGAATTGGCAGGCTAGACCAGGCGATCGCCCCCGCGATCGCCAGCCCCAACCGCACCCGTTTGATAGTAGTCAGCGCTGTGCGGCAGCTGGCACAGTGGACGGTATGAGAGTGATAGCGATCCATCAGCACAGCGGTGGGCAACGGGGGCGGGAGCGGCTCACCAGGAAACGGCTCAGCGTCAAATTGGGTGACCCACTGTCGCAGTTCCGAGACAAAATAATCGGCTCGGGTTGGCAAGTAACAGGCTTTGGCCAGATTGGCGCTACCGCCCTTGGCGGCCAGCACTCGCTCTTGGAGGTGCAAGAAGATCTGATCTTCTTCCAGAATGCTGTTTTGTCCCAGGTGCGAATACCAGCGAGGGGTCAGCTTGATCAAAAAAGCGGGCAGCTTGGATGAAAACTTGAAGGGGAAGCGGGCAAACAGGCGGCATTCTCCTTTGCGCGTCGGCGTGGCATACACCACCGTTAGGGTGCGGCCAAACTGCTTGGAGGTGAGGTCATGCCACATCAGCGAGGGCGCAATGAACGTCGTATCTTGCCGTCCCAACTGGCCTCGGCGAGGCCCTTCCGCCCAAGTGCCAACAAAGCCTTGCTTGCCTGTTTCTACCACTTCTAGGTCAACCGGAGCCGCGTTGGCGCGGTTGCCAACCGAGCGGTGATGGGTAAAGGGAACATGGCTGGCATCCAGCACGTTTTCCAGCAGCGTTAGGGCATCGTAGGGCAAGTCTCGCACCGTGTTGAGGCAGATCCAGCCGTCGGGCGAGTCTGCTAGCGGCTCAATAATCGGAATTTTGACTTGGGCTGCGCGGTCGGGCTGGCCAGCATAAACAAAGAGCAAGCCTTGGCGCTCGGCGGTCGGCAGCGACGTGGCACAGGCGCGTTTGGCGGTGTGGCCGCGATCGCCAGCAGGTGATTGAGGAATGCGATCGCACGTTCCATCTCCCTTAAATGCCCAGCCATGATAAGGACACTCCAGTAAGCCATCCTCGGCAATTCGCCCCTGGGAGAGCGGCACCAAGCGGTGCGGACAGCGATCGTCGAAGGCACACCAGGCAGCAGACGCCCGATCCCACCACAGCACTAAATCTCGCCCCAGCAGCGTAAAGCGGGTGGGCGTGGCTTTGTCTAAATCGTCCAGGTAATGAACGGGATACCAGGCTTCAGTGCAGTCGAAGCGACTGGGATCGCTGCCACCTGCGGGTAGCGCCTGCACGGCTGCGTCTGCCGGAGTGATTCGAATGCGATCGCCTGTCAGCATGTCCCGTCCTCTAATACAGATAGCTTGGTCAAAACGTTTCTTTACACATCGTAACAAACCTCACAAACCTGTGACCCTGAGTTGCCCAAAACCAACGTCGGTTTGCGATAAGCTAAAATCCCGCCTTCAGGAGACTCTATGCCGACACGTAAGCGATTTGTAATTGAAATGGGGATGGGAATCGACCAACATGGGCAGGAACCCACCGTAGCAGCCGCGCGCGCCGTACGAAACGCGATTGCCCACAATGCGCTCCCCGGCATTTGGGAAGTGGCCGGGTTGAGCAGCCCCGACGACATGATTGTAGACGTACAGGTAGCTGTGCCCTACCCCGAGCAGGTGCGGCAGGCAGAGGTGCTGGCGGTGCTGCCGTTTGGGCGCAAAAGCCTGACCGTAGAACTGGGCGGGATGGTGGTGCAGGGGCGGGCGATTCCGGGGCTAAACGACAAAAACGACGAGATGTTAGTGGCGATCGCCGCCGTCACCGTCTTCGTCGAAACCGCTGATCTCTAGAACGTTCCATGGGTGTTCCTAGGCAAATAGATGCTAGATCTGAGGATCTGGCTCCAGAAATTCCTTAAGCTATGGGTAGGGGTGAATTTAACGCTCCAATTCTGTTCCAGTACTTGTTAAGACTATTGTTAAGACTATGCAAATTCGTCGCCGGCGGCCTAATCCACCCATTGCAGTTGACTACCTGCGCTATCAGGTGATGGCACCTGACGTGGCACCCCAGAACATTTTGGAAGAGATTGTCTGGCATAAGGAAATTGAGGTGGGTCAGATGCGCGAACAAGTGCCGCTGCTCGATCTACAGAAAAAAATCAGCGACCTGCCGCCACCGCGCGATTTTGTCGCCGCCTTGCAGCAGGGTAAAACCTCCCCCGCCCTGATTGCCGAAGTCAAAAAAGCCTCTCCCAGCAAAGGCGTGATTTGCGCTGATTTTGACCCAGTGGCGATCGCCCAAGCCTACGAGCAGGGTGGAGCGACCTGCATTTCGGTGCTAACAGACGAAAAGTTTTTTCAAGGCAGCTTTGCCTATTTGCGTCAAATTCGAGATACGGTAGCTGTGCCGCTGCTCTGTAAAGAGTTTGTAATTTACCCGTACCAAATCTATCAAGCGCGGGTCAATGGAGCCGATGCCGTTTTATTGATTGCGGCCATCCTGCCCGATCAGGACTTGCAGTATTTTCTCAAAATTGTCCAGGCGCTGAACATGACCGCCCTGATTGAAGTCCATACGCTAGAGGAACTAGATCGGGTACTAACGCTCCAGGGAGTAACATTAATCGGCATCAACAACCGCAATCTCGCAGATTTCTCAGTGTCGCTAGAGGTGACGAGTCAGATTTTGGCTCAGCGCCTGCCCGCCCTGCAAGAGCGCGGCGTTCTAGTTGTGAGTGAGTCGGGGCTGCATACCTCTGCTGACCTCCGCCAGGTGAAAGATGCAGGAGCCACGGCGGTGCTAATCGGCGAATCGTTGGTCAAGCAGCCCGACCCGGCTGGGGCGATCGCCGATTTATTTCAATTACCCTTGCCCTAAATAGGTGCTTGATCCGGTTAATTTCTCGTTCGCAGCATAGACAAGGCATCAACCTTTACACCACCCTTCAAACCGCTCTGAAAAGGCCGTCAAACGGCTAGACATTAGTCTGCAGATGGTTCTGAGCCGTTCGACATTGGCCTGCTTAATGGGTAAATTTACCGTGTCCTTGGGGCGGTGGTGCTATCGTGTTGAAGAAACGGGTACTGAACCGTTCTCAAGCTAGGGCACGGCAGAGTTTTACGGCACCATCATTTTGCACGGATGCATCCATCTAATCGGTGTTTATTTTCCTAAGCACCTTCTCTCTAACTCCCCCACCTTAGGCATTCATGGAACCGATTCCGCTCCCCTCTCATATTCATTACGAATTGCTATTGCAAATCCTAGAACGCCAGACTATGGCTGCTGTGCGGGGTAATTCCACGACCTATCAAGACCAAGTGCACGATGTCATTATTGCTCTGCGGAAAGCCATGAGCCAGCAAAAGCG
>JAYUYI010000453.1:0-4037 GCA_043752545.1 Thermoleptolyngbya sp. | reverse complement strand
ACTCTAAAAAAGCGCACTCTAACAGTTAAGTAGAGTGCGCTTCTATTCAAATGGATTGACTGAATGTCAACCTATTTGACTGTCGCTTTACCGCCAGCTTCTTCCAATTTCTTCTTGGCTTCTTCGGCAGCTTCCTTGGGCACCCCTTCGCGGATAGCTTTGGGGGTAGATTCCACGACATCTTTCGCTTCTTTTAGACCCAAACCAGTCAATTCGCGAACGATCTTCAGCACAGCAATCTTCTTGTCGGCAGGCACTTCGGTCAAAATCACGTCGAATTCGGTTTGCTCTTCGACTTCTTCCGCCACCGCTGCACCCGGTGCAGCAGCCATCATCATCATGCCGCCCGCAGGAGCGGCTGCGGTTACACCAAAGGCTTCTTCAATTTGTTTGACGAGTTCAGCCGCTTCTAGCAAGGACAGCGTCTTGAGCTTTTCGAGAATTTCATCAGTAGCAGCAGACATGGAGGATCTCCTCTAAGTTGAATGTGGATAATGTAAACAGTTTTAAGCAGAGAATAACAGCCTCAACAGGCGACCAGCCAGACATTAGGCGGCTTCTTGATCTTTGTCGGCGATCGCCTGCACACAGCGAGCCAGCGACGACGGTACTTCTTTGATGCCAACCGCAACCTTGGTTGTAACGGCGTTGAGGGCACCGGCGATTTGAGCAATCAGCTGTTCCTTCGACGGCAAATCTCCGATCGCCTTCACATCGGCTTCAGACAGCGCTCGCCCTTCCATGACTCCACCGCGAATTACGGTTTTCTTGGAGACTTTTTGGAAGTCTTGGTACGCTTTGATCGCACCGCCAATATCGTCTTTGACTAGCAAAAAGGCAGAAGACTCTTTGCAAAACTCGGTGATTGGTTTCCAGGTGGGGCTGTCTTTCACCGCAATCCGCATCAGCGTATTTTTGGTGACCTTACACTCTGTGCCACTGGGGCGCAGACGCGTCCGTAGGTCAGTAATTTCGGCTACGGTTAAGCCCTGATAGTCGATCACAAATGCAATCTGTGATGCACTCAGGCTTTCTTTTAGCTCAGCAATAATAGCCTGCTTATTTTCTAGCGTTCTACCCATACGTATCTCACCTCCTTAAATCGGGTACAAAATCATCAAACCTGTCTTTCCACTGAAGCATCTTGTCTTCCTGACCGATAAAAAACCCCGGACATAATGCCGGGGTGATATCTACTTCAACCGCTGACCTCACCATAGAGATGGGTAGCGGTTGAAGGTTAGATAAACCTCGGCAGGCGATTAAGCGATTAGCTCCTGCTGTCTCTGGCTTAGAGATTCAGTTGTGAAAACTTTTATGGCTGTTTACGAGGTCTCTCGCGTTGCAAATGGAACAGGTCAAAGACATTAAAGCATTCAACCGAGAGCCTCAAGCCGAGGCAGTGTCACCCAACTTCATGTCACGCAGCCCGTTAATATCTACCTGGATGGAAGGACCCATTGTAGAAGCAACGAACATGGTGCGCCAGTAGCGACCCTTAGCGCCCGAAGGACGATTGCGGTCGATAGTTTCCTGTAATGCCTTGAGGTTAATCAGCAAATCCTCGGCAGAGAAGGTTGCCTTACCAAACATAACGTGAACAATGCCCGTTTTGTCAGCGCGAAACTCTAGTTTACCAGCTTTGAACTCGGCGATCGCCTGAGGCACGTCAAATGTGACCGTTCCTCCCTTCGGCGAAGGCATCAGGCCGCGAGGTCCCAACAACCGACCGAGCTTTGCCACAGCTGGCATCATATCTGGAGTAGCAATCAGCACGTCAAAATCCAGCATCCCTTTCTGGATTTGGTCAATTAACTCTTCTGAACCCGAAAGGTCCGCCCCTGCACCCGCCGCTTCAGCGACCTTTTCCCCTCGGGCAATGACGGCCACCCGAATCAGTTGACCTGTACCATTGGGCAGCGCCACCGTGGTACGCAACTGCTGGTCAGTATATTTAGGATCAATTCCCAGACGAATATGCGCTTCCGCAGACTCGGAAAACTTAGCTGTAGCGGTTTCCTTGAGCAGGGCAAGAGCTTCCGCTGGGTCGTAGGCCCGATCCTCGACCTTTTTCTGCAACTCGTTTAATCGACGCGATACTTTTTTGGCCATATTTACTCCTGGGGTGCTAACGAAATAAACATTTCTCCCCCGATAACAGTACAGTTCACAGTGGATTCAAGCTGGAATCCAGTTAAAAGCAACCACCCCCAACTAAAAATAGCTAGTCGGCGATCGTCACACCCATATTGCGGGCTGTCCCCTCAATGATTTTCATAGCCGCATCAACGTCATTGGCGTTGAGATCCGGCATCTTGGTCTGGGCAATTTCTTTCAGTTGGGCGCGGCTTAAAGAACCAACCTTAATCTTATTGGGGGTACCCGAACCTTTTTCTTTGCCCAATGCTTTCAGGATTAAAACTGACGCAGGGGGCGTTTTGAGGATGAATGTGAAGCTCCGATCTTCAAAGACCGAAATTTCGACCGGAATTACGAGCCCCACCTGATCGGCAGTTCTAGCGTTATATTCCTTACAAAACATCATGATGTTAACCCCATGCTGACCCAATGCTGGGCCAATCGGGGGTGCAGGGTTCGCTTTGCCTGCATTGATAGCCAATTTAATGACTGCGACAACCTTTTTTGCCATGACTTCGTTAGCTCTGTTTCTGAACCTGATTGAACTCCAACTCTACAGGTGTGTCTCGGCCAAAGATTGAGAGTAGTGCCTTGAGCTTGCTGCGCTCAGGGCTAACCTCAATTACCTCGCCTTCAAATTCTTTGAAGGGTCCCGATAGCACGACAATCTTATCTCCAGCTGCCATGTCAATCTTGACAACCGGCTTTTGCTCTTGGGCACGCTTAAAGATGCGCTCAACTTCCGACGCACCCAACGGCATGGGCTTAACATGCCCGCGCCCACGCCCGTAGCGACGCTTTTGCTCTGCCCCAACAAAGTTAATCACGTTGGGCGTATTTTTGATGACCTGCCAGGCTTCATCATCCATAATCATGCGAATCAAGACATAGCCGGGGAAGACTTTCTCACTGGCCTCTTTGGGCTTACTGGCCTTTTGAGGTTTCAGAATCGGAGTCTGAGGGATCTCGATTTGCAAGATCCGGTTTGCCACATCCAACGTCCCAATTCGCTGTTCCAGGTTAACCTTGACCCGGTTTTCGCAACCGGAGGCAACCTGAACCGCATACCAACGAGCAGTTCCTTGAGGAACAGCCGACTCCGCGTCGTCAAATTGGGCGTCATTAACTGACTCTAAGTTGTCCGATTCATCTGAAGCAAAAACCATCAGAACACCTGCTTGGCAGCCCAAATAAACAAGTTATCGAACAAATAAATGATGGTCGCCGAAAGGGTCACCATCAAAATAACCGCGAGAGATTCGCTCACCAATTGCTGACGACTGGGCCAGACCACTTTGTCTAGTTCTTCCTTGGTTCCTTTGAGAAACGTAGGAATACTAAACGCCGCCGACTGATCCAAAACCTTTGCCTCGGATGGTTTCGCTGCTTTTGCTTCCGCAGTGGCAGTCTCTTGCCCTTTAACTTCGTCTTTTTCTGCCATGGTTTATCTCCTCGCCAGCGCCGGAGGGATGGGGAGTGGTTAGCACAACTTTGGGGTATTGAGTCTTATCTAAGTGCATAGCACCTAAGCGCACACAGCTTAGCGAAGAACGAGCCTGATGAGCCAACCCTGACGTTACCGCCGGATTCTCCCAGCTTGCCCCAACTGCCATCCAAGGCACAAAATTAGTGCTTTCGTATGATAGCACTTGAACAAGTATGTCTGAACAGTGATTTTCGTATCTTAATCGATGCTCCCTCGCCGATGAGCGTCTAACCGCCGCCCAAACGGCTAGCGCCTAGCCAGCTTCATCTCTACCGAACAATCGAGACGACGCCAGGTAGGTTCGGTGGTTCAGTAATAGGTCTCGATAAAGGTCTTCGAGGCGGGTAATGTTGCGGGTCAGGGTGTAGCGGTCTAGCACCCGTTGGCGAGCCTTTCGTCCTAGTAGAGCAGT
>JAYUYI010000452.1:0-4039 GCA_043752545.1 Thermoleptolyngbya sp. | reverse complement strand
TGCACGATGTCGTAGCGGGTATTCCTGCCGGGGCAAATTCAACGGTAATAGGCGATCGCGCGGCGGCAATTCGCGCTGCCGTGCTAGAAGCTCAATCCGGGGACGGGGTGCTGATAGCGGGAAAGGGGCATGAAGATTACCAAATCCTTGGCACGGAGAAGGTGCATTTTGATGACCGCGAGCAAGCACGAACGGCATTAGAAGAGCGGTTTAGACGTAGAGGGTAAGGCTGGGATTAGACATTGGTTTTTATGTACTTTTCCTACCAAGAACCAACGTCTGGGTTCATTCGTTGAGGCAACTACCTGAGACTCTAGCTGTTTTTCTGGATTTTCCGCTTAGATTAACCGTATGAAACCGTTACGCCCCCACAATGTGTCGCTATACGAATTAGCCCTGGGTGATGCCCAGGCACCGCCACTATTGCAGGTTAGCCCCACCACCTTTAAGTCGATGCTGGGGTCATTTCTGGATCTGTTGATAGATCAGCAAATCCCGGCGACTCTGTGGCTGAAGCTGCCTCAAGGCGAGGTGTGGACAGCCGAAATAGAGCGGTATCGAGCGGCGGCAACGGCATCCTATACGCTTTACCTGTTGGGGAGCACTATGTCCTCCGTGGCCGATGAGGCTGTGATTGCTGAAGTCGAGATGGCTGAGCTTGAGATGGCTGAGCTACCAATTGCCACCTCTTCTAAAACAATCAGGCTACCTTTGGGCGCAGATACGCCGCTGCGCCGAGAATATTTGCTGCAAATTGTCTCGCCAGAATTTTGCGGCCTGCTAGTTGCCCATCGTCCTCGCCCAGTGCGACAACAGGCCGGCTCAACGCCCCCAGCCGGACTGCCTCTAGGCAACAATCTCAACGCCAAGGGACGCCAGCTAGAAGCCAGAAAAGCTGAGAGCAGCGCCGAGGATGACCTAGAACGTCGTCATCCACTCAACGCGCTGTGCTCGTTTGATTTACAGGCGATGCAGCGAGTGCTAACCGGAATTAGTGGAGCCATCTTGGGTGAACCATCAGAATCCTCATTCAATCCCGCTCACACGACTCTCAATGGTCTCGTTAATCATTGGCATGTGCTGGTATCTGAATGCTCCGGGTCACCCCTTAAGCCCGACATCTTGAGCTACTTATTTACCAAACAAGTCCAAACCCAGGAAGAGATTTGGCATAATACGGCTCTGCATCGGCGGCAAGCTGAAGTCGCTACACTGCTGCAAATGGAGAATGAAGAATTTCAAAATGCAATTCGGTTGAAGGATGAATTTTTGACCACCGTCGGACAAGAATTGCGATCGCCGCTAGCCACTATGAAAACTGCCTTGAGTTTACTCAACTCACCCAGTCTAAAATCGGCTCAACGTCAGCGATATTTAGACATGTTGACCCATGAGTGCGATCGCCAAAGTTCTTTAATTACCAGCGTTTTAGACCTCTTGCAACTCGAAAATGTAGACGACCGCATCCCGGCTCAACCGCTGCAGTTACAGAGTGTTGTGCCTGGGATTGTCAGCACCTATCAACCGTTGGCTCAAGAAAAGGGGATTGTGATGGCCTACCTCATTCCCGACGAACTTGCAGCCGTTGCCTGCACCGCGTCGTGGCTGCGGCAAATTATGATCAATTTGTTGCATAACGGCATTAAGTTTACCCAGTCAGGTGGCCGCGTCTGGATCACCGCCAAACCGCAAGGAGACTACGTTCAAGTTGACGTCCGCGATACCGGAGTCGGCATCCCCCAATCAGATATTCCCAAAGTTTTCGACCGTTTCTACCGGATTCGACCCGGCACAAACGACGTCAGCGGTTCGGGGCTAGGGTTATCTATTGTGCAGCAATTACTGCTGCGGTGCGGCGGTTCTATTTCGGTTAAAAGTAGGCTAGGCGAAGGATCTACGTTTAGCGTCCTGCTGCCCATCTTTCGCTAGGCCCTTACTTGCGTATGATTAATCAAAGAGACGCAGATTCAGTCAGCCGCAGAGTGGCTAGGATAGTATGACCGTTATTTGGGAATTAGATTTTTACTCGCGTCCAGTAATGGATGAGAAGAACAAAAAGCTGTGGGAAGTGCTGATTTGCGAAAGCCCGCTAGAGGTAAATCGATCGATCGATTCCCTATTTCGCTACACGCAATTTTGTGCCAATACAGAGGTGAATTCGGTGCGGCTGCGGCAGGCAATTGAAACGGCGATCGCCCAAGCCCCGCAGCCCCCCGACAAAATCCGCTTCTTTCGGCGGCAGATGGCCAACATGATCATCAAAGCGGGCGCAGATGCGGGCATTCCCGTCTACGCTAGCCGTCGCACCCTAGCGTTAAATCAGTGGATGCAGCAGCGGAGTGCAGAGGTCTATCCCGCCATGCCCAACTATCAAGCCAGCAGCAACCCGTCTGTGCTGATGCCCGCCTCCACGCCGATGCCGCTCCCCGACGCCCTAATTGGCCAACAGTGGGCTTTTGTTAGCCTTCCCGCCAGCGCCTTTATAGATTTACCCGACTGGGCGATCGACTTTGGCGAAGTGTTCCCCCTCAGCATTGCCGACATTAGCCCCGACACCCCCATCCCTGGACTAATTATCTTCTCACCGCGCGCCCTCCCCCTTGCCGCCTGGATGTCGGGCTTAGAACTAGCCTACCTAAAATATGTCGAGGGTTCCACACCGCCCCAACTGCTGCTAGAAACTGGAGCAGGCGAAGCCTGGATTTTGGCCAACCTCACCACCCCAGCCCTGCAAGCCGAAGCGGCCAAATTTGAAGCGGCCAAACAACACGCCCACCAAATCCACTTCGTTGCAGTTCAAAGCGACCCCCAAGCCGAAGAATTCAAAGGATTTTGGCTATTGCAAGAACTAAACCTAGCGTGATGTCCCCCAATCCCAGAAGATAGGTGAGGGCACCCATCCCTCATCCTTCATCCTTCATCCCTGATCCCATGCCTCTCCCCCCTCCCCCCCCAAACTCCTTGGCAGAAAGCCTGCTAGATTTGGCGCTACGCTCAGGGGCAGAGGCAGTAGAAGTGTTTGAGTCGCACTCCCTATCGCGCCCGGTATTTTTTGAAGCCAATCGCCTCAAGCAACTTGAAATGTCGCAGGCCGAGGGGATTGCCCTGCGGCTATGGCGCGAGGGACGTCCAGGGCTGGCCGTCGCCTATGGCCCGGTAGAACCGTCAACCCTGGTGGAAAAGGCGATCGCCCTCAGCCAGCTCAACGAACCAGAAATCATCGAACTGTCGGCTCCTACAGCAGCGGTCTATCCCGACTTGGGCACAGCGGTACCTGTGGCACAGCTCAGAGCCTGGGGAGAAGAGGCGATCGCCCTAGTGCGCGAGCAATATCCTGAAAGCCTCTGCACTGCCGACTGGGAATGTGACATCGAAAGCACTCGGTTAATTAACTCGCACGGGCTAGACTGCGGCTATACCGACACCACCTTAAGCTGCTACATGGCGGCAGAATGGATTCGCGGCGACGATTTTCTCAGCGTTGAAGACGGCCAAACCGAACGGGGTAGCCTTGACCCAGTGGGCTTGGCACAGCAGCTATTGCAGCGCCTAGAGTGGGCAAAAAACAACGTTGCCCCGCCCGTTGGCAAAGTGCCGGTCTTGTTTACCTCCAAAGCCGCCGATATGCTGTGGGGCACGGTGCAAGCGGCCATAAACGGCAAGCAGGTGATTGAACGCGCCTCACCCTGGAGCGATCGCCTCGGGGAACCGGTGATCGATTCGCGGTTGACGCTAGCCCAAAAGCCAGATGTGGGGCCATTTAGCTGCCCGTTTGATGACGAAGGCACCCCCACCCAGCCGATCACGCTGATTAAAGCCGGGGCGCTGCAATTGTTTTATGCCGATCGCAAAATTGGGCGATCGCTGGGCAGTGGCACCACAGGCAACGGCTTCCGTCCTGGACTGGGCAGCTACCCCACTCCCGGCATGTTTAACCTGCTGATTGAACCAGAGTTCAAATCCCTATCCGACTTAATTGCATCTCTTGATCATGGGCTAATTGTGGATCAAATGCTGGGCGACAGCGCTGGCATTTCGG